>JBKJKS010000342.1:0-3364 GCA_046597295.1 Saprospiraceae bacterium | reverse complement strand
GTCCACCATACGGTTGTACTCACCGATGAGGTCGCTTACCTCGTCCTGGGCATCGCCCTTGTACTCCAGCAGGGCGTTCTTGTCCTGCAGCTGTAGTTCCCGGATCTTTTCCGCAATCATCGTTACCGGGCGGGTGATGGAACGCGCCAGCAGGAACGTCGCCCCGAAGGCGATGAGCAGCAGGAACACGTATACGCTGGCGAGCAGTCCGATGAAATCGGATACTTCCACGCCCACGGTGCGCTGCGCCAGGTTGTAGGGCACCCCCAGGAAGCCCCGCAGTTGATTTTGCCCGTCGCGCAGCGGCAGGTATTTGGTGTAAAACGGGAGTCCACCGATCTTTTCGGTTTCTACCGCTTCCGGCTGCCCACCGTAGCGCAGCGCAAACAGCGCACTCGGACTCATTTTGGGCGGCAGCACCCCGATCTTGCCCAGGTCCGCCTGAGTAGTATAGATCAGATCGCCGCTGGGTGCGTACAGGTTGGCATCCATGGTAAGACTGCCGGCCAGGGTGGCCAGGGTAGCGGGCAGCGCACGCCGCAGGCTGTCCGCCGGCAGGGAAGCATCCACGAGTCGGGTCTTCAGGCCGGTCAGGGCCGCGCTGGTGCGATAGTCGGCGTAGTTCTGTTCTACTTCGGCGGCCGTGCGGCTGAAGTGCCGGTAAGTAATAAAGCCCACCACCAGAAAAGCCAGTCCGATGACGGAGAGGTTGGAGTAGTGAATGCGTTTGGCCAGTGATCCCCGGGTGGTGAATGAAAAACGGTAAGCCGTCGGCAGGAAGTGAAGATAATTATTGGCGAACGCCAGCATGGCCAGCAGCAGGGAAGCGGCCGTGAAAAGCAGGGAGAACAGGTACAAAGGTTTAAACCAGCCGCCGTTGGAACGACCCACGGCCGTCGTGGTGGCTCCGTCGGCACTTTTGAACACAGCATCCACGCGATTTTGCGCCGGTGTCTCCACTTCCCGGATTGCGCCTGGCTGCACCTGCGGAGCAAGTTGCAGGAGATTGGCCCTTCCCTGCTCGACCAGGAACTGACCGTTTTTCTGAACGGCAAAATCATAATGCGCCAGGCCTTCCAGGTTTTTATAGGGGGTGGAGTAAAACATCCGGGCGTAGACGCGGGTGGGCTTCGGATAGTGATGCTCCAGAAAACAAAATACGCGGGCGGGTTGGGCCGGATCGCCCATCCGCCGGGTGGAAATGGCCATCATGTACCGAAACTGGCCGTCCGGTCCCGTGCGGTAACGGATCTGCGGTGCGTCGGGCAGGGCCTGTCCCTGCTTCCAGTTCTCTTCCACTACCCAGGCATAGCCCTGGGTCTGGCCGAGCAGGATGGGCTGATTGTCTTTGTCGAACGCAAAGGCATTCAGCTGGTAGTGTTGAAACAAGTAATTTTCGTCAAAAAGGGCGCTGTTCATCTGTGCCCGGATGTCGTCGACCTGCGCCTTAAAGGGCCAGGGCTTCAGCAGTACGCCGAGTTTGGCCGAGTCCAGTTCAAGATTGGTCAGCAAATTAGGCAGCAGGGTTTTTTCTACCCACTCCGTATCCCGATCGGCAGCCAGCACCTGCGCATATTCGCGCCGCAGTTGCTGGTCCTTCAACGCGTTGAACCGGTATAAAAATACTGCGGCGAAGCCGGCAAAAAGCAGCAGCCAGATCACAATCCAGCCGAAACCCGGTTCCGCATCGTGGGCCAGCACGTCCAGCAGGAGGGCGAACAACAGGCCGCAGGCCGCCACGTACAGCACATTGATCGGCAGGCCGGCGGCGAAGCAAAAGCCTAGGAAGACGAGGGTTGCGGTCCCCAGCGTAGCGGCTCGTTGGATCCGGGAAAGATCGAGGCTGGCGACCATCTGCACCAGGCGTTGCCCCGTCAGGAACATCGCCGGCAGCCACAGGAATAGTCCGGCGAGCGCCGTCAGGCTTAAACCGCGCAGGCTCAGGAGATTGTCGAAATCGAATTCCAGGCCCGATTGCAGGACCAGATGCGACAGGAGTTGTACGCTCCACAGGACGACGAGCATCGACAGCACATAGCCGGTTCCTGCGGCGGCCAGCAGGAGGGGGGTGGGCAGATGGGCGAGCGCCACCGTAGACAGGCGGCGATGCACCTGCAGGGCGGCCCACAGGGTGAGGACAATGCCGAACAGCCAATCGCCCAGCGTATGACCCAAAAAAGCCGGTTGCTGAAAAGCATGGGCAAACCAGGGTAACGTTCCGAATTCTGCGGCCCCAAAGCCGGTGATCCGGTTCAGGAAAATCAGCCCCGCCGCGGCAGCCACTGCGGTAGCAGCGCCTGCCCAGGGTGAAAATCGGGTGGCCAGCCCATCGCCAACCTGACCGATCAGGGCCAGTAAAACACCAAAGAAGAGGGCGTAAAAAATCAGCTTCACCCACTGCAGCCAAGCCAGGTGCACGGGACCATCCGCGGTAATGCCGCCGACCGTTTGACCATTTACGACCAACGGGTAGTCCGACTGCGGAATGATTTTTACCTGCGCGGGAATGTTCCCATCGGCTGGGAAGAGCGCTTCCCGCCGGGTAGAGTGCAGGCCTGCCGCATAGCGTGCGGGTACCAGCACGGTGCAGAAATCATCACCAAAAGGTTCGGTGTAGGCCAGGTAGTTGCCCAGCGGCATGCGCAGCAAAGTGCGTCCACGCAGCTCGGCCAGTTGCGCCAGTTTGGTTTTCCCGGGCAAGGCTTTCGTGTTGGACCAGAAGACCAGGGAATCCGAGCGGTGGATGAGCAGCGTATAGTCGCGTTGGGCCAGTTGATCGAGTGTGGCGCCCCAGTCGGCCGGCGGGCGATTGTCCAGGACACGTTCGAGCGGTTCGCGGTGTTCGCGCAGCCAGTTCAGGCCCTCCGTTTCCTGCTGACCCAGGTAGTCTGAAATTTGGCCCGCGTGCTCTTGCAGCAGCGTTGTACCTTCGTCCCATTGGTCCGCACTGATAGCGACTGATAATAGGATGCCCATGGCGACCAGGTAGAGCAACAGGCGTTTGAACATGGGTGGCAGGGCAGGAATATTTTTGCGGCGAAAGAATGGGTGTAGAAAAGTGAACGGCAGGGCAAATGCCTACCCGAAGTACCCGAGCCATTGGAAAGTATCGGGCAAAAGTATCCAAACAAAGTTTACGCCAATACTGATTGGCCGGAAAATTCAAGTTGTCTTTTAAAACAGCATAATGCCGCGTAACAAGTGCCGAAAGCCGCCGTAACCGGTTCGTTTTTGCTCCTTTCGTACGGCATGATCAGATATAACTACAGGCCGCTCTGCCGCCTTTTTTTCTGTGAAAATCAGAAAAGGGGAGGAAAGTCCGGACAACACAGAGCGCCGCACCACCTAACTGGTGGAGTTGCCG
>JBKJKS010000248.1:0-3453 GCA_046597295.1 Saprospiraceae bacterium | reverse complement strand
ACCGAAATTTCAATGTTGGTGTATTTCGGCAATTCGGAGACCTGGACCAGCTCGCGGGCCGGGGCAAATTCGGGAAGAAAATACGTGGCGTACACGGCATTGATGCGGCTGAACATGCCCATGTCTTTGACGAAAACGGTGGCTTTGAGCACCTGCTGCAGGCTGGAGCCGGCGGCTTCGAGGATGGCCTGCACATTTTTCAGCACCCGATGGGTTTCGGCTTCGATGTCGTCCAGAACCAGTTCTCCGGTGGCCGGATCCAGCGCGATCTGCCCGGAGACGAAGAGTAGACCATTATACGCGGTGGCCTGGTTGTAAGGCCCGATGGGCAGGGGAGCGTGGGGCGTGTTGACGATGGATTTCATGCGGGAGGTTGGATGGTTGGCATTGGATACAAACAGAAAAAGCCCCAAAGGCCCGGAATGATCAGGGCTGGAGCTTCCTCAAAGAGTGAGCGGGGAGAATGGCCGGCGCCTACGCTTCGGCCGTCTCGGCGCCATTATTTCGCCCCGGTATCAGAACCTGACCGCGGTAGTACAGATCACCGTCCACCCGATACGCATGGTGAAACAGGTGCTGTTCGCCGGTGGTCGGGCAGGTAGCAATTTGCGGAACCTCGGTCTTGTAGTGCGTGCGGCGGGCGCGCTTGCGGCGCTTGGAGTGCCGCCATTTTGGATTTGGCATAGCAAAGTAGTTATCCGTTTCTTCTCAAACACCGCCTGGTTAATCCAGGGATGCCTATTCGAAACAGCAGGTCAGTTATCTTTATCCAGATCGCGAAGGGCGTCCCAAATAGCATTGGATTTAGCTTCCTCTTCTTCTGTTTTCAAAAATTTCAAAATCTCCCAGTTGCAAGGCGGTTCCGCCAGGCTTTGGCAATCAAAGGTATTCCTGATCGGTAAGGCCAGGACTGTAAATTCGTACAGGTACTTGGCCAGGTTCAGGTGCGAGACTTCCCGCGGAATGAATACCACTTCGTCGTTCTCCTCCACGCCATCCGAATCTCCATACTTCACAATCAGTTCCCACTGACCGCTCAGCGGCAAATCAATGGAGGCCGTACAGCGGTCGCAGATGGTCCGCATAGTGCCCTGCAAAACAAAGTCTACCAGAAACATATCCGACCTTTTGTCGAACGTAACGGTAAAGTCAATGGCGCTATCCTCTACCGGTGAATCCTCAAAATGCCGGAAGAACGCCCCATCGATCGTGTAGTGATAATGGTGTACACCGACCTTCAGGCCTTGGATGGGGATGTTATACGCGGAAAAAACGTTCATTTCCACTGTTTTTTGAAAACCGGGCCGCAAAAGTAAAAGGATTGCGCGAACCAGCCAAGGGATGGGGAAAGAAAATATTTAAAAGATGGAAGCACCCCACCCCTAGCCCCTCCCCCGAAAGGGAGGGGGACTTGATCGCGGTGCTTTCAATTGGTTGACAGGACCTGAAGAATAATGGGTTTTTAGAGCAATACCAGCTGGGCCAGCTGTTATCGAGCGCATGTGGCCCCTATTCCCCCGAGGTTTTGGCAACCAGTAAGACAGCGCCACAGTGTGGTTCCCCTCCCTTTCGGGGGAGGGGTTAGGGATGGGGTTTTTAAAATTCTCAAAAAATATTTTTTTAATTAAAATGCTGATTATCAATATTTTAACATAAGTCCAATGGATAATACCCGGCCAAACTTAGTTCTATGTATTGCAAAGAACCAGCCATTACCATATGTTTGCCCCATCAATCATCCAACTATGAAAATATTGTTGAAAATCATCATTGCGGGCGCCTGGTTGCTGTTTGTTGCGGCGCTCTGGCAGATCCACCAGGTATCCGTTGCCAGCACTGCCGATCGTTCGCTGCCCGTTTCGGGCTTGCTGAGCATCAGCCGGAAAATGAGCGCTGTTCAAAAGCAGAACCGTGTATTGTCCGGCCCCCAGTCGATCACCTGGCCGCTGCCGGGGCTGCTTCTGATCATGCCGGCTACGGGCCGCTGATCCGGTCCGCCCCCCTTATTTGTACATTCACCTGCCCGGCAGGTTCTAGCCACTGAAAAAATATGGACATCGAAAATGCAAAAGCACAGATGCGCAAAGGCGTATTGGAACTGTGCATCCTGGCCATCATCGAAGAGGACGAAGTCTACCCCAGCGACATCATCGGCCGGCTGAAAGCCAATGACCTGATCGTCGTGGAAGGCACGCTCTATCCCCTCCTGACCCGCCTCAAAAACGACGGCCTGCTGGACTACAGCTGGCGGGAAAGCAATGCCGGGCCGCCGCGCAAGTACTTCAAGATCACCGACCTGGGCCGCCAGTTCCTGGAAAGCCTGACCAACAGCTGGCAGAAGCTGGTACAGTCGGTCGATCAAACCCTGCAAAGCCGATGACTCTTAAGAGGTTGATTAAGGTTTATAAGGGTTTATAATAAACTTTTATCAACCCTTATCAACCCTCATAAACCCCTCCAAGAACCAAGAACCAACAACACTCTCTGACAATGAATAAGATACTCAATATCAATCTGGGCGGATATGCCCTTACTATAGACGATGATGCCTACGAATACCTCACGGCCTACCTCGAAAGCATTCGCCGGCGCTTCCGCGAAAGCGAGGGCCGCGACGAAATTGTAAGCGATATCGAGGCGCGCCTCGGCGAACTCATCAGCCAGGGCATGGGCAACCGCACCATCGTCATGTTGCCGGAAGTAGAAGCGGCGGTGAAAGTCATGGGTCGTCCGGAAGAATTCGGCGGCGAACCGGCTGCGGAGCCGGCGGCCGCCGCCAGCCGCAGCCGCGTCTTCGAGCCGCGTCCATCCGCTATCCGCACCGGCAAGCGCCTTTTTCGCGATCCGGAAAACGTCAGCGTAGCCGGGGTCTGCTCGGGTCTGGCCGCCTACTTCGGCATGTCCGATCCGGTGTGGATGCGCCTGATTTTCGTGGTGCTCACCCTGCTGTCCGCCGGCTTCTGGATCCCGGCCTATTTGTTGCTCTGGATCCTGGTACCCGAGGCCAGTACCGCCGCCGATCGCCTGGCGATGCGGGGCGAACCGGTCAATGCGGAAAACATCGCCCGCGAGGTGGAGGAAGGCTTCGAACGGTTGAGCCAACGGGTGAACCAGCCGGGCGCCAACGGAACCGCTGCTTCCGGCCTGTCCCGCTTTGTTTCCACCCTGGGCCACGTTTTTGCCTTCCTGATCCGCATGTTCGTCAAATTTGGACTGCTGATCGCCATTGTAGTGCTGGCCGTGCTGTCCATGAGTCTGCTGGTGGGCTGGGCAAGGGGTATCTTTGCTTTGGCCACCATGGCGCCGTTTATCAGCTACCTCAGCCCGTTTTCGGGCGGCGCGACCTGGCTGGGCTTCGCCAACCTCTTCTTCCTGGTCGGCATTCCGATCCTCGGACTGTGCATCGTTTTTGCCCGGACCCTCTTCAAGGTCAAAACGCCGCGGCGTTTGGGC
>JBKJKS010000302.1:0-3122 GCA_046597295.1 Saprospiraceae bacterium | reverse complement strand
TATCCGCCAATTTACGCTTGCCCTTTGCTTATTGCCTTTTGTCTATTGCCCTTTATCAATTTCCCCTTTCCGCGGGCCCGCAGCTTTCTTCTCTTTTATCTCGCGTCCAAAGTCCTTCAACGATTTGGTGATCAGCCATTCCAGATGCCCGTTCACGCTGCGGAATTCATCCGCCGCCCACTTTTCCAGAGCCGCGTACGTCGCTTCGTCTATGCGGAGCACAAATGATTTTTTTGCTGCCATAGGTGGGTGGTGGGTGGGTGGATTGATGATGGTGGAGTGGAGGTTGAGAGGGGTTTAGAAGGGTTTAGACGGTTTAGTTGATGACGTTGGGCCTTTCATGGCGCCGGGTTACAACGTTTTTTACGGACAATAACCCGATAATCATTTTCCAATGATCAATTGCTCAACACGAAGTGGTTTTGAACGAAGGTGATATGCGAATTGCTGACAATCAACAACTAAACCCCTCTAAACCTTTTCTAAACTCCCCTAAACCAACGATGACTAATGATGCAGCGTCCCCGCATTCACCACCGGCGACACGCTCCGGTCGCCGCAGAGCACCACCAGCAGGTTGCTGACCATCGCGGCTTTACGCTCTTCGTCCAGCTCGACGATCGCTTTTCTGGACAGTTGCTCCAGGGCCATTTCGACCATGCCGACCGCGCCTTCCACGATGGTGCTGCGGGCCGCCACGACCGCCGTGGCCTGCTGGCGCTGCAACATGGCATGGGCGATTTCGGTGGCGTAAGACAGGTTATTGATCCGCGCTTCGATGATTTCCATGCCGGCAATGTGCAGGCGTTCGCTGATCTCGTGGGCCAGTTGGTGGTTCACTTCATCTACCCCGGAGCGGAGCGTGATGGTGGCGGCCTCGTCTTCCCAGTTGTCGTAGCTGTACAGCCCGGCGAGTTTGCGCACGGCCGCCTCGCTCTGGATCTTCACGAAGTCCGGATAATTTTCGACCTCAAAAACGGCTTTGAACGCATCGCGCACCCGGTAAGTGACCACGGCGCCGATCATGATCGGATTGCCTTGTTTGTCATTGACCTTGATGGTCGGTATTTCCAGCGTTACCGCCCGGAGCGTGACGGTCTTCTTGGTGTAAAAGGGATTGGTGTAAAAAAAGCCGCTCTCCTTGATGGTCCCGACGTACCCGCCAAACAAGGTCAGCACCCGCGCTTCATTGGGATTCACCGCGATAAAACCCGGGAGGATAAAAACAAGCGGAAGTACGCCGAGCAGGATGGCGACGACAAGTTGCCCATTGAGCAAGAACATAATGCCCATGCCGAAGAGCAGGAAAAATAACAGCAACATGGCCCAGCCGGAAGTTGGCTTGATGGTCTTTTCCATTGATTTCTGATTTTGATGTGATACTATTTTGATAGCAAATGTATATTAGAGAAATCAATGCACAACACCTTGTTAACAAAAAGACGATGAAAGCAGTCTGCGTAGGGACGAAAGAAGGAAAGAAATGGACGGGCATGCCGAAGGCCGTAATGGCGGAGCGGCCGGGCACGGTTGATGCCAGGCGGAAAAGCAGTTAGAACACGGTGATTGGTCGGGCGAAGCGCTATTTCACGTAGCCCGCCAGCCCCGGATATTTAGTCACCAGACTCACCGCATCGGCCTTGCTGACCCGTACGCCATTGACGTAGGCCACAACGAAAGCCTCCGCAAAGCCCTGCTGCACCAGTTCCTGACGCAGCCGCACTGCCTGCTCATGTTCTTTAAAAAAACCGGCCGTGTATCGATAAGAGCCGGCCCCCGGCTGGCTTTCGATCATGAGTTCGGAGAACATCGCCAGCGCATCGTTGCTCAGGATCTGACGGGTGGTGGCTACTTCCACCTTGTAAGCCAGGCCCCTGGAAAACTGGTCCAGCCGGGCCGTCCCATTGGCGGCCATCAGCTCGCTGACGGCTGGCCGTTCCAGGCGGGCGTGGGTGGGGGCGTCGTCGGTCGGGCTGACCAGCGTCAGTTCGAGGCGGCGGTTGAGGCGCTGGCCCATCGGGTTGGGAGCGGCATCCAGCACGTTGCGCGCCAGCGAGAAGCCGGAACCGACGCTCCGCAGCAGCACCTGGCCGGCGGGTAATCCCCTTTCCGTCAACGCTTTGCCGACCAGCTCCGCCCGCTTGATGCCGTAGTACAGATCGAATTTCGGCGGCCCGGTCTCGTCGGTGTAGGCTGTGATCAGCACCTTGGCCGACGGATGCTGGCGGGCAACCGCCGCTACCCGGTCCACGATTTTAAGGTTATCTGCTGACAGCACGTCGCGGTCGGTCGTGTAAAAAACCGGCTCCAGGACGACGGGCAGGACCACCACCTCGGCGGTCTGATTGCTCTCCTTGCGTAATTCCGAAAACAGGATAACCGGGCCGACTGGATTTTGCTCGGCCTGTGGTTGTTTATAATACACCAGGTACAGGTCGCGCTCGCCATAGTTGTTGTCCAGGCGATCGGACGACAGAAAGGCCTGTTTTCCTTCTTTATCGAGGCGGAAAAAGGCGTCGTCACCCGGAGAATTCACGCCGTTGCCCAGGTTCTGCGGATTTTCCCAGGCATTGCTTTGCTCTTCAAAAACGGTTTTAAATACATCCAGGCCACCCAAACCTTCGAGCCGGTTGCTGCTGAAGAACAGGGTGCGCGCATCGCGGGCCAGGAAAGGCGTCGTCTCATCGTAAGCGGAATTGACCGCCGGGCCCAGGTTGCGCGGCAGCGTCCAGATGCTGTCGCGCCGGGTGGCAAAATACAGGTCGAGGCCCCCGAAGCCACCGGCCTGGCGGCTGGCGAAGATCACCGTCGTATCGTTAAAAAAGAACGGCGCCGTATCCCCGTCCTCCGGGCGCATGGTACTGCGGAAGACCGGCGGCATCACCGCGTACTCGTCCTGCCGGGTAGCGGTATCAGCCAGAATATCGCCGGCATACAGCGTAAATCCGCGGAAAAAGTAGAGCACCTGACCGGCATTATCGAAGCCGAGGGCCACTTCATGCCGCGAGGTGTTGAGCAGACCGCCCAGGTCGGCGGCGAATTGCCAGCCGCTGGCGTCGAGGCCGGCCGCGAACATGTCGCTGCACCAGTGCCCGGCTTCTTCGTCGGCCAGGCCGGCGTCG
>JBKJKS010000229.1:0-2661 GCA_046597295.1 Saprospiraceae bacterium | reverse complement strand
GCGCACGACCGCGCCCCGGATAAAATTCTTCAATTTTACCTTGGTGCTGGTGGTGAATACCTGCCGCTCGCCCGCGATGATGGGGGCGTTGAGTTTAGCCACCACGCTATCGCCCCGGAAGCCAGACTCTATGCGGAGATGGGGAAGATGCTGTTGCAGGGTGGCCAGCTCCTGCCCGGTGACGGATGTATTCCACAGGTACAGCACCGCTAACTGCGGCATTGTGCTCAGCCAGTCCAGCTGAACGGCCTGCACCGCCGTGCTGGAAAGGGACAGTTTGTGCAGCGCCCGCAGACTTTTCAGTTCGCCCAGCGTAGCTCCGGTGATCGGTGTGGCGGATAAGTGCAGGGTACGGAGGTTCGTAAAAGCAGCAATGACCGGCAAATCCTGATCCTGAACGGGCATACTATGCAGGTTCAGGCTGACCACCTGCTCCTTTACTGCCTGCAGCTCGTTCAGGTAGGCGCTTTTGAACGCCGCGGCGCCAAAGAAGTCCACCCCCAGCGCGGGGGAATGCAGGGCCAACGGATAGACGACGCGGTACTCGTTGTTCAGTTTACGGACCACGCTTTCATCGGCTGCCTGAAAGGAGTAGCCCTCGTCTTCCTTGGTCTGCAGGCGTTCGGTCGCCAGTCTGCGCAGCGTATCGTTTTCAGGCAGATCCACTATTTTTTGTTCGAAATCTGGTCCGCCACTTATCCATTGACGAAGAATTGCCATTTCCGTTGCGGTCAGCTGGACTTTCCCTTTGGGTGGCATGTGTTCTTTTTCCTCCAGCGGTAAATGAATGCGCTGCAGCAGCAGCCCGAACTGCGTGGACGTGCTGTCCCACAGCGGACCGTGTTTCCCGCCCTGCAACAGGGCAGCTGCGGTTTCCATGACCAGCCCACCCTTCGCTTTGGTGGAATTGTGGCAGCCCATGCACTTTGCTTGCAGGATGGGGCGGACCAGATCCTGAAATACGCGGGCTTCTTCCAACGGCACCTGCGGCTTTTTTGATTCAGTGGCGACCGGCGCCAGTACATAGTTTTCGCCATGGGTGAGGGTAGCGCCCTGGTGGCCGGCCACGAGCAGCGCGACCACGCCCATGGCGGCCAGCAGCCTCGCCTGCGGTTTTGCCCCATGCAGGAAAACCCGCCAGGCATACTTGCCCCAGGCGATCAAAGCGACGGCTATACCGCTCCACTGGTGCCAGCGGAGCGTCGTTTCGTCATACCCGCCTTCCCGGGACAGGAACAGTCCCATTAAGGCGGTTACCACCGCGGTCAGCGCGGCCGACAACAGCAGTACATCGCCGGTAGCGCGATACAGGGGGTTGTCGTCTGCTCGTACGGCCGTTATCCATATTCCCGCAAGCAGCAGCAGCACAATGGGAAAATGCAGGAACAGGGTGTGTATCCTGCCAACTACCTGTAGCGCGGCCGGCACCTGCAGCTGCGCGCTGAAGCAGGCCAGGAACAGCAGCAGGCAGTTCAGCGCGAAGCAGAGGTAGTTGAAAAACACGCGCCAACGATTCCCGATCATAGCACCGGCTCCAGTTTGTACGGATAGGTTTTGCCGGAGTTCCACTGGGCCACGTACAGGTTTTCTTCGTCGTCCACGCAGACGTCGTGCGGGTATTGGAAGGCATTGACCGTTTGGTACATTTCAACGGGCAGGCCCTCGGTATACGTCGGTTCGGATCCCGCAGGATTGGACACCACTTTGTTTTGTTTATCCAGAATGGTGACGAAGCCCGACTCTTTCCACAGTTGCCGGTTGGATTGCAGCACGGCGGCGTACAGGTAATCGCCCTGGATGACGGGCCGGCACACCCAGGCGCCCGGTAAATCGACGGTGCTCAGGTAGTTGCCAGTCAGGTCATAGCGCTTGAAAGCGTGTTGTTGTCGCGAGGTTACCAGCAGACAGGGATTGTCCTTGTCCCGTGCATCCACGCAAACGCCATGGGCGTTGAGCAAATGTTCCTTTCCTTCCCCCCGGCCGCCAAAATGACGGATGTAGCGGCCCTGGTGGTCATACTGGATGATGAAATCCTTGCCGTAGCCATCCGCCACGTAAATATCGCCGTTGGGGGCAATGGCGGTTTCGGTGGGTATATATTCCTCCGCCTTGCCGTACAGGCCCGTTTCCCGCGGATAATCGAGTGTCATCAGCACCTGGCCGTCCATCGTCGTTTTAATGACCTGGTGGCGGTTGTTGTCGCAGATGAACAAAACGTCCGTACCGTTTTCATTGAACAGGGTGAGTCCGTGCGCGCCGGGGTAGTCCGTGCCCCAGGTGTCCAGCAGTTTTCCGTTTTTATCGTAGATGAGAATGTTGTTCCTGGTTTCGTTGGTCAGCAGCAACAGCCGTCCCTTTTGATCCTGCACCATTTCGTGACAGTCGTTGATCGGGAAGCGGCTGACGTCGGCCTGGCTCCAACGGGTGTTGATGCGGTAGCGTTTGTTATTATGCCCCAGGATAACGTCGTGTTTGGCCAGGAATCGGGGTACATACAGCGCCCCGGCCAGGCCGAGGGAAGTGTTGAGTAGAAAATCTCTTCTTTGCATGGTAGTCAGGTTGCGTAGGCCGGGCAGTCGGAGGAAAACGGAGGCCGGGTTAATTTTTTACTTTCTTTTCTTTCGGATCAACAATCAGCCCTTCGTCGGGCTTCCATTTATC
>JBKJKS010000215.1:0-3018 GCA_046597295.1 Saprospiraceae bacterium | reverse complement strand
CGGTGCTGCTGCCCACGGCGGACAATACCGCCCGGGAGGAGGCGTTATCTGCCCTCATTGCGCTGGGCTTCAATCGTATTGCCGTGCAAAAAGCCCTCAACACGGTGATGCGGGAGGATCCGACGGTCAGAAAGGTGGAAGACCTGGTGAAGCAGGCGCTGAAAGCCCTGGCTGTCTGATGTACGGCGGACTTCCAAGTCCGTCGGGCACCAGGTTGGGCGGACTTGGAAGTCCGCCGTACAGTGAAGCAACCAATTTTCGCTCCGCGGCGTCATCACCCCGCTTGTGACATCATCCAACACCAATTATTTACCTGCTTGCTTGAATGAATATGAAGAAGAAGAACAACCTTCTGGCGGTGACCGGCTTGGCCGCGCTCAGCGTGCTGTTTGCTTTTACCTATCCGGCCACCGTGCAGGAGCATGTGCTGACGCTCTTTTTTCCCGAAGGCGAACTGCCCGTCGCGCCGGTGCAGGCGCCGGAAAACCTGGAAGTTGACAAGCTGCTTACGGCCTTTGTGGCGCCCGATACCAATCCGCCGCTGCAGGATCGTTACGACGATTTTCTGAATAATTCCAATCCCAATGTCATCGATCTGAAGGACCCGAAGGTCATCGAGCAGCAGGTGGAGTACGATCCGGAGACGAACATGTACATCATCACCGAAAAGATCGGCGATGATTTCTTCCGTGCACCCACCTACATGACCTTTGCCGAATACACCAAATGGCGCGACCGCAAGCAGCAGGAGGAATATTTCGACCGTTTGCAGGGCGTTGCTTCCACCGGCGACAAAAGTTCCAGCGGGATCGTGGATCCGATTGCCAAGTTCAACATCAAAAACTCGCTGATCGACCGCCTGTTCGGCGGCACTACCGTGGACATCCGGCCACAGGGCAATATTAACCTGACCTTCGGCTACCAGTACCAGCGCCGTCAGAATCCGATCCTCACCCTGCGCCAGCAGGGGCAGGGGAATTTCGATTTTGACATGGATATCAATATGAGCGCGACGGGCAAGATCGGCGAGAAACTCAACCTGAATTTCAATTACAATACCCAGGCGACCTTCGACTTCGACAACCAGATGAAGTTGGACTATGATACCAAAGGCTTTTCCGAAGACGAGATCATCCAGGGCATCGAGGCGGGTAACGTGTCGCTGCCGCTGCGCTCCAACCTGATCAAAGGCGCCCAGAACCTGTTCGGGATCAGGATGGATTTGAAATTCGGCCACCTGCGCGCGACCTTATTAGCGGCGCAACAGCGTTCGAAGCAGCAAAGCCTGGCGGTGCAGGGCGGCTCGCAAATCCAGGCTTTTGAAAAACCCATCGATGAGTACGACGAAAACCGCCACTTTTTCCTGAGCCAGTGGAACCGCGGCGAATTCGAGCCGGCCCTGCGCTGCCTGCCCGTACCGCTGTCGTTGTTTACCATTACCCGCCTCGAAGTCTGGATCACCAATGATAAGCTGGTCACCGAAAACACCCGCGACATCGTGGCCCTGGCCGATCTGGGCGAACCCATGCCGTTCGACAGCAACTTTAAATCCACCCCCATTTACAACGACATCAAGAATCAGGCGCTGCCGGACAACGATAACAACAGCCTGTATCCGCAGATCCGGGCCAGCCTGATCGCCGACCCGGATACCTCCCTTCGCCAGTCGGCCAAAGTGGTCAGCAAACTGACCAACGAATTCGAGCTGGAGCAAATTAAGGATTTTGAAAAAGTCCGCGCCCGCCTGCTGTCGTCGGCGGAGTATACGTTCAACGATCAGCTCGGCTTCGTCAGCCTCAACCTGAACGTGCAGCCCGACCAGGTGGTGGGTGTGGCGGTGGAATACACCTACAATGGGCAGCCGCATAAGATCGGTGAGTTCGCCAGCGACGTGCAGAGCGGCGACTCGCTGAACCAGAACGTGCTGTTCGTCAAAATGCTGAAAAGCACGACGGCCAACGTCAAATACCCCATCTGGGACCTGATGATGAAAAACATCTACGCCATCGGCTCGGCCAACGTGGATCCCCAGGAATTCCGCTTCGACATTTTTTATGAAAACCCGGGCGAGGGCCAGAAAAGGTTCCTCAGCGGCCCGAATATTCCGCAGGCCTTGCAATCGAAACCGCTGTTGCAGGTGTTCCGGCTCGATACCCTCAATCTGCAGCAGGATCCCGGACCCGACGGCATTTTTGACTTTGTCCCGGGCCTGACCATCAACCTGCGTTCCGGACGGGTCATGTTCCCGGTGCTGGAGCCCTTCGGTTCTTTTTTGGATAAGCGATTTGCGGAAAACGGCGTGGACTCCGCTACGCGCAGCAGATATATCTACCCGCAGTTATACGACTCCACGCTGTTTCGTGCCCGCGAATTTCAGCAATTCAACCGTTTTACGCTGAAAGGCACCTATAAGTCGGCTACTTCGGCCGAGATTTCGCTGGGGTCCTTCAACCTGCCGCAAGGCTCCGTGCGGGTCAGCGCGGGCGGTCGCCAGCTGATTGAAGGGCAGGATTACTCCGTGGATTATAACATCGGTAAGGTCAGAATATTGAACGATGCCATCCTGCAATCGGGCCAGAACGTGAGCGTCAGTTTCGAGGACAACAGCCTGTTCGGCTTTCAGAGCCGATCGATGGTGGGCGCCCGGCTCGACTACGATCTGAGTAAAGACGTGCGGATCGGGGCCACGTTCATGAACCTGTTCGAGCGGCCGCTCACCCAAAAGGTGAACTTCGGCGACGATCCGATTAACAATAAGGTTTACGGCCTCGATTTCAATATTTCCAAAGATGCCCCCTGGATCACGAAATTCGTGGACTGGCTGCCCCTGCTGGAAACCAAAGAAAAATCGAGCATTACGGCCCAGGCGGAGGTGGCCTTGCTCGATCCCGGTCACAACCGGGCCATCAACCAGGGCGGCGACAAGGGCGGCACGGTCTATCTGGATGATTTTGAAGGCAGCACGTCCAACCTGCGCGTGGATTTTCCAGCCAACTCCTGGGTCATCGCCTCCGTACC
>JBKJKS010000311.1:0-8011 GCA_046597295.1 Saprospiraceae bacterium | reverse complement strand
CGTGCCAGTCCCGCGCTTCAAACCCAGGTTCGGGGCGGCGCTCCAGATTGTCGCGGAACTGTTTAAAAAAATCTTCCATACTGCATTTGAATAATTATTGGTTATTGGTTATTGGCGCTTAACATTTTGATAATCATATATTTTACATATATTTAATGCACTCTAATCCACGCAACGCCTAGTTTGACCGGATAAATGGCTTTTTCTGGTTCACCAGCAACACGCGGATATTTTCCTTGGCCCGCAGCAGGTTGGAGCGGGAAGTGCGGGCATCAATACCCAGCAGTTCGGCAATTTCCTGGTGCGCGTATCCTTCCATGACAAACAGGTTGAAAACGAGGCGGTAGGCGGGCGAGAGTTTCCGCAAGATGGGCAGCATATCCTCTTCTTCCCCAATCCTCGGCATTGGCATTTCTTCCGCGCTCAGGTCGGTAGCCTCCGTCAGTTCGAGGTGATTGGGCAAATGATGGTTTTTACGATAATAATCAATTGCGGAATTGATCAGAATACGCCGTAACCAGATGCGGAAAGGATAGGACGAATCGTATTTGTCCAAATGCGTGAATGCTTTGAGAAAGGCGTCATTCAGAATTTCCACGGCCTCCTCGCGGTGCCTGGAATAACGCAGGCAAATACTCATGGCATAGCCATAAAAGTGTTCGTACAACTTTCGTTGGCTATTCCGGTCGCCCTGGCGGCAACCTTGCAGCAGGAGATGCTGATCAATTTCCTTATCCGCCATGGCACAGTGCTTCCTAATCAATACGGAAATCAAGGTATGAATAGCTGCGTCAGCGCAATTATTGTTTTTTTGGGCATAAAATGACATGAGCCACCCCGAAAAATTCGGGATGACCCATGCTTGCCTTTTTGCTAATTGCCATTTGCCAATTTACTTCCCCTGGCCGCGGTACTTCGCGATGGCTTCCTGAATCCGCTGTTTCCGGTTTTCCGGATCGGGGTGCGAGCTCTGGAACTCCGGTGTGCGGCTAGGACCGGAAGCCTGTTTGAGGATTTCCATGACTTCGATGAGCTGTTCCGGATCGTAGTCCGCCTGCATCATAAAGCGGACGCCGAGGTCATCGGACTGGAGTTCCTGGTCGCGGCCGTACTTGAGTTGCATCATGTTGGCCACCATCTGGGCCAGGTAGCCGCCGTTGGGGCTGCCGGGATCATAAGTAGCCATGGTCACGGCCCCCGTCAGGCCCTGGGCCAGCTCCATCTGCGCCAGTTTCTCGGCGCTGTGCCGGGCCACCACGTGCCCGATCTCGTGTCCCAGCACACCGGCCAGCTGATCCTCATTTTTCAGTCTTTCCAGCAGGGCGACGGTGATGAAGATCTGGCCACCGGGCAAGGCAAAGGCGTTGACCGTCTGATTATCGGCCAGCAAGTGAAAGTCGAACTGACCGTTGTACACCGTTTTACTGGCATCGCTCATCTGCACGAGTTTTTGACCGATCGCTTTGACCTGGGCATCGGCCTTAGTACCCTGTACTTCGCCGCCCATTTCGGAGATCATTTGCGGAGCGCTTTGCAGGCCCATCGCGATTTCCTGATCGGTGGACAGGGAAATATGTTGTTTTTCGCCGGTTACATCGTTGGTGACGCTGTTACTGCAATACCGGAACAGGGTGAAAGCAGCCATGGCCAGCGCAATAAGAATGGTGGGAGACAGGCGGAAACCTCCGCCCCGATTTTGTCCGAACATTGTTTTTTCGTTTTATGATGGTGAGATTGATAAGCAGGGAAAATGAGCAACCCATCCACATCCGTATTACGCTACCCCGGCCAAATATGCATAAAGAAGCGGGCCACCAGAATGATCCGGCTGGCCCGCTAAGGTATTTTTATCCGCATAAAAGGGTGATCCTTTAATTGAACAGATCGCGCATGTCCACGTCGTCGTCCTTCAGGTTGCCGGCCAGGAAATCCTTGGACACCCATTTGGTCTCGATAAATTCCTTGCTCAGCACTTCGAATTCGGCCAGGCCATGCAGCACCAGCTCCATGAACACATAGCTTTCCAGTTCGTCCACCCCGGCATTATCCACTATTTTTTTCAAACCGGCGACCTGATCCAGTGCTTTGAAAAACTTGTTGCCCGGCAGATCAGTCAGCAGATCCACCGAATTGCCCCCGGCAAACCAGGCCCGGATGGTGCCGTAGGGGTCGCGCTCCTGGCCTTTTTTCAACTTGGTCGGGTTGGGGAAAATTTTCAAAAACTCCTTTTTGACGGCCGCGCCGATGATATGCAGCGCCACCACATGCGGCCCTTCCTGTTCGCCTTCGTACACCATTTCCACTTTGCCGGTCAGCGCCGGGATGACCCCCCAGAAGTCGGTGATGCGGGCCGTGGTCCTGTCTTCTTCATTGCGCAGCAGGCGACGCTCGGCCGCAGAGTACAGATTTTCGTAAGCGCTGATGGTCAGACGGGCGCTCACGCCGCTCTTCTTGTCCACGTACTCGCTTTCCCGGGCGGCGAAAGCGATTTCCTCGATCAGGTCTTTCAGCACCGTGGGAACGCGGATGCGGTCGGCCTGCTCGTCGCTGATACGGGCCTCCTGTTCGGTGATCTTCCGCCCCACCTCAATGGACGAGGGATAGTGGGTAGTGATCTGGCTTTCGATGCGGTCCTTCAGCGGCGTGATGATGCTGCCCCGGTTGGTATAATCTTCCGGATTGGCGGTAAAAATAAATTCCACGTCGAGCGGCAGGCGCAGTTTAAAACCCCGGATCTGCATATCGCCTTCCTGCAACACGTTGAACAGCGACACCTGAATGCGGGCCTGTAAATCCGGCAACTCGTTGATCACGAACAGACAGCGGTGCGACCGGGGAATGAGGCCAAAGTGGATCACCCGTTCGTCGGAGTAGGGCAAACGCAGATTGGCAGCCTTGATGGGGTCCACGTCGCCGACCAGGCCGGCGACGCTCACATCGGGCGTGGCCAGTTTTTCCACGTACCGTTCGTTGCGGTGCATCCATTCGACGGGCGTCGCATCGCCGTGCTCAGCGATGAGGTCTTTGGCCACCCGGCTGATGGGCGCCAAGGGATCGTCATTCAGTTCGCTGCCACTGACCACCGGGATGTATTCATCCAGCAGCTGGATCAACATGCGCGCAATCCGGGTCTTGGCCTGGCCGCGCAGACCGAGTAGCAGAATGTTGTGGCGACTGAGAATGGCCCGTTCCACATCGGGCAGTACCGTATCGTCGAAGCCATAGATACCGGGAAAAATGGTCTCTTTCCCGCGAATTTTTTGGATCAGGTTAGCGCGCAATTCATCTTTTACGCTGCGGGGCTGGTAGCCGCTGGCTTTCAATTCGCCGAGGGTGCGAATGCGGAGCATATCTTTCATAGGCCGATAAAAACAGGGGCAGCGGCCTTTTGTTTGCGCCGGCAAAAATTCGTTGTAAAAAAACCCGTACCGGCGGGTTCAGCCGCCGATGGCGAATAGGTAATCGGCGGCTAAACCCGCCGGTACTACTAGGTCTGGTCGGCGCTCCCACTCAAAGCCGACGGGATGAGGGGGTTTTCCGGCGGAGCGGCCGGCACCTTCTGCCGCCGCCGTCGTTCGCGCAGCACCACGATGGCAGCATTCACTTCAAAGCCGATGAGCAGGATCATGCTGTTCAGCTGCATCCAGATCATGAGCACGATGAGGGTACCGATGGAACCGTAGACCTTGTTATAATTGCCAAAATTGTCCACATAAAAAGAGAAGCCCCAGGAAGTGGCGATGGACAGGACGGTGGCCAGCGTGGTGCCGGGATTGAAGAACGGAATGGGGCGGCGGATGGACGAACCGTAGCGGTAAATGGACGAAAAGGTGGCGTAAAAAAGCGAGAGCACCACGACCCACCGGAACGTGAACAGCGCCATCCGGGTCAGCCAATCCGCCCGGATGTAATGAAAAAGGAATTCCAGCAGGGTATTACCCAGGATGACCAGCACCACGGAAGCCACCAGGACGAAACCCACCAGGAAGGTCAGCTGGATGGCCATCGCCCGTTTCTGAAAGTTGGTTCGCCGCCTGAAAGTGGCTTTATAATCCTTTTCCAGCCCCTGCATCATGGACAGCATGCCATTGGAAGCGAACCAGATCGCCAGAAAGAAACCCAGCGACAACAGTCCGCCCCGCGGAATGGTCGCAATGTTCTGCACGGTCTTGAACAGCATCACCCCGGCGTCGCCCGGCATTACTTCATGGATGGACTCGCTGAGCACCGAGTCGAAATTGCTGTACAGCGGCGTATAGGCCAGCAAAGTAAACAGCACGATAATGGAGGGGAAAATGGCCATGAAGAAACTGTAGGACATGGAATTGGCCCGGGTCACGATCGCGTCTTCGTGGGTTTCTTTATTGATAAAAACGAGCAGGTTGTAAATGGGAATTTCCTGCAGTCCCGGCATGGAATGCGTCTTCGACCAGTTCACCAGGCGTATCCAGCGCGGGTGCCCGATAAAATACAGGCGCACACGTTCCAGGAAAGCCGGCAAATGCGCGAGCAGGGCCTGCAACTGCTGCGTACGGTTCAGAAATTTATCGGACAGACGGCTCATAAGCAATGGGCAAAAAAGCAACGGGCAAATTTGCAATGGACAACCGGCAAATAGGCAACAATCAATGAGCAATTCTTCAGACGTTGAAATGGGGCCGAAGTTGCGCCAGCAGCAGCTCCGGGGCCGGTACGACCCGTTTCGTTCGGGCATCAAAGAAACAAAGCCGGACCCGGCCCGCGTTCACCAGCTTCCGCTGCTGATTGTGGATGTCCACGTGAAAAACAATGTGCTCATCCGGCAAATGGCGGATCTCCGAGCGAACGGTAAGCAGATCGTCGTAGTTGGCCGGGCGCACAAAGCGCATATCCAGGCTGACCACCGGCAACCAAATGCCATGTATGTCCTCCAGCTCCTTGTACGACAGCCCCAGCGAGCGGATACTCTCCACCCTGCCCACCTCGTAGTATTGGGCATAATGGCCGTAATACAGGTAGCCCATCTGATCGGTTTCGCCATAGCGGACGCGTATTTGTGTTTCGTGCGCGTACATGAAGGTTGACTTTTATAATAACTTCATCATTTCATTCAAATTTCCTCCCGTTCAATCGGGCAGGTCATGCAGTGGCTGCCACCCCTGGCCCGTGACAGCTCATTGGAGGGAATGGTGATGATCGTATTTTCCACCTTGTCGATGGAGGTCTTGCCATTATCGAGGTCGCGCAGCAGTTTTTCAGCGCCGACCACTTTATAGCCGAAGTCTTTGAAAGCCCGCTCCGTTACCGGATTGCGGTCGTAAGTAATGGCCACGCCGGGTTTGAGGGTGACCAGGTTGCAGCCGTCCGTCCATTGTTCACGCTCCTGGTAGGGGCTTTCGCCGCGCCCGGCCCAGATGAATTCCATGTTCGGATTGACTTCGGCCAGTAAGAAATCCTTCACGCTGGCGTATTCGATCTGTTCGCCGTTGGCGCGGTACACCTCCACGTAAGATCCAAGCCCATCCTGCACAATGGGTTTGTAGCCCACAATATGGTTGTGGTTGATCTGGGTAAACACGGTGTCGATGTGCATGTAGGTACGTTCGGCGGGGATGTTTACCTGCACCACGTTGTTGATGATGCCCCGGTCAAACAGGTAATTTTTGATCATGTGAAACGCATACTCATTACTGCGCTCGGAGCAACCGATGAGCAGGTAATCCTTGTTGAGGATCATCACGTCGCCCCCTTCGATACTGATGGTCTCGCCTTTTTTGTTGGGCGGGAATTTATCGACCCGGTTCAGGTTGATGGTCTTACCGTCGGCTTTCAGGCGGCGAAAGACGGGGTGGCTGCTGAAAATAAGCCGGGTCAGGAAGTTCTCGCGAAAACGGGCGGTTTTATTGGCCTTGGTGATGATGACGTGTCCCTTTACCGTGACGGCGAGGTCGCGGGTGAAGATCAGGTTGGGGATCGGATCGAACAGAATACGGTCCTCCGGCTCCAGGTAGCCGGTGATGAGCGTATCGGCCAGCTGTTCCGAAGATAGGTTGGCCAGGCGGGGAATGAAAGAATAAGGCAGCTCCTCGAAGTCGGTAATCTTGTTGATCACCTCGTACTTGCTCTCCTCTTCCCGGGTGCTTTCGGCCAGCAGATCGCGTACTTCCAGCACGTTTTCCTTGCCCAAAAAGGCTTTCAAGACATTAATAAAAATATCGTGCTCCTCCTGCATGTTCGGCAAGTGCACAATGTCGTCAAAAAGGAGTTCGCCGGCCCGCTTGGGCGTGATGCGGGCGATCCCCTCATCCGGCCGGTGGACAATTACCTTTTTCAACTTTCCGATCTCGGAATCAACGTAAATACGACTGTTAGCGTCCATAGTGTGGTGTGACCGGCCACGCAGCGGCCAGTATGGTTAGGGAATGGAGAGGATAGACCATGAAATGGCTCAACTTGGTCAAAAACGATGGCGCAGGTTGCAGTAGCGCCGTTTGAAAGTGGAGCAAAAGTAGATGGAAAATTCCCGGTGGCGAAATTTCCGGTTCGTCGTCCCGGTTTTGTGCACCGGAAAGGCGGTAATTGCGGTCCCCGTTTTATGACTGCGTGTAATCAAAGGCGGAATTTCTACATTTGCCCAAAACAATCCAACCTGTTCAAGATGAATCGAGAAATTCACCAATGGTTTAGCCCCCGGCTGAACAAAAACATGGAAATCGCCGTGTACGGCCACTTCGGATTCGCCCTGCTCATGCTGCCGACCGCCGCGGCCGACTACCTGGAATACGAACGCTTCCAACTCATCGATACGCTCCGTCCCTACATCGAGGCGGGCAAAGTGAAGGTCTTTTCCATCAATAGCATCAACTCGGAGGCCTGGCTGAACAACCGGATGAACCCGCGCCACAAGGCCATCCGGCACCAGCAGTTCAATGCCTATGTGGAGCAGGAAGTGGTCCCCTTTATCCATACCCACAGCAGCCGGGAGAATCCCATTATTACCACCGGCGCTTCCCTGGGTGCCCTGCATGCGGCCAATATGTTCTTTCGCCGTCCCGATTTGTTCGCCGGCACCATCGCCATGTCGGGCGTCTATGACCTACCGCCTACACCAAGGGCTACTTCGATGAGGATGTGTACTTCAATTCGCCTTGTCACTACCTGCCCAACCTGACTGACGAAAACTACCTGGCCCGCCTGCGCGGGAGTGGCCATATCCATATCCTGAGCGGATCGGGAGATTATGAAGCACCGGAAGCATCCCGCCGACTGTCCGATATCCTGGCCGGCAAAGGCATTCCACACGAACTCGACGTGTGGGGCGGTGATATGCGCCACGACTGGCCGACCTGGCGGGCGATGTTGCCGTATTATATCGAGAGCCGGTTTTAAAAGGGTTTATCAACCAGTACGCTCAACAGCATGTCTCCCTATCGATTTCTTTTTCTGCTGCTCATCAATACCACCTTGCTGCAAAATTGCGCCCGGGCCGGGCAGGTAGATACGGTCGAAATATACAGTACGGCTATGCACAAGCCGGTCCCTTGTCTGGTGGTCACGCCGACGGACTATTCGGTGCTGGGCCAGCCCTACCCCACCCTGTACCTGCTGCATGGCCACAGCGGCAACTTTGCCGGCTGGCGCCGGGATGCCGCGCAACTGCCCGACCTCGCCGACCGTTACCAGATGATCATCGTCTGCCCCGATGGCGGCTACGACAGCTGGTATGTGGACAGTCCCGTCGATTCCACGGTGCGCTACGAGACCCACCTGGCGCTGGAAGTCGTTCCATATATCGACCATTACTACCACACGCACCGCATGCGTACCGGCCGGGCCATTGCCGGGCTGAGCATGGGCGGTCACGGCGCGCTCTCGGTGGCCATTCGCCACCCGGACGTGTACGGAGCGGCAGGCAGCATCAGCGGCGGACTGGATCTGCGGCCTTTTAAAAGAAATGGTTGGGATATAAAAGGCGTATTAGGCGATCCCGACAGCCACTGGCAAAACTGGGAGGATTACTCCGTGGTGAACC
>JBKJKS010000088.1:0-3146 GCA_046597295.1 Saprospiraceae bacterium | reverse complement strand
GTGGAAGGCGTGCGCGACGGCGAGGTGTACCAGACCCTGCTGGGTGTGACCGGCTCCGGCAAGACCTTCACCATGGCCAACGTCATCACCCAGCTGAATCGCCCGACCCTGGTCATTACCCACAACAAGACCCTGACTGCGCAGCTCTACGGCGAACTGCAGACCTTTTTTCCCGACAATGCAGTGGAGTATTTCGTCAGCTACTACGACTACTACCAGCCCGAAGCCTATATTTCGGTGACCGATACCTTTATCGAGAAAGATCTGAATATCAACGAATTGGTGGATAAACTGCGCCTGAAAGCGACCAGTACCCTGCTTTCCGGACGCCGCGATATCGTCATCGTCGCCTCGGTGTCGTGCATCTACGGCATGGGTAACCCGGAGGATTACAAGACCGGCATCATCCGGCTGACCAAGGGCATGAAACTGCCGAAAACCGCCTTCCTCTACAGCCTGGTGGACAGCCTGTACTCCCGCACCGAAACGGATTTTGCCCGCGCCACCTTCCGCGTGCGCGGCGATACGGTGGACATTAATCTGCCCTATGCGGATTGGGGCTACCGGGTCATTTTCTTTGGCGACGAGGTGGAAACTATTGAAAGCATCGACTTGGTTTCCGGGCGGCGCCTGGAAAAAATGGACGCGGTGGCCATTTTTCCGGCTAACCTCTACGTGGCGCCGAAAGACCGGATCAGCCAGATCATCTACGAGATTCAGCACGAAGCCAACGAGCAGGAAAAATACTTCGTCCAGGAAGGCCGGCTGGCCGAAGCGCGGCGCATCAAAGAGCGCACTACCTTCGATCTTGAAATGATCCGCGAGCTGGGCTACTGCTCGGGCATCGAGAACTACTCCCGCTTTTTTGACCGCCGCCGGCCGGGTGCGCGGCCCTTCTGTCTGCTCGACTACTTCCCCGACGATTACCTGATGATCGTGGACGAGAGCCACGCCACCATCCCGCAGGTGCGCGGTATGTGGGGCGGCGACCGGGCCCGGAAGCAGTCGCTGGTCAACTGGGGCTTTCGCCTGCCTTCGGCGATGGACAACCGGCCGCTGAGTTTCGAGGAATTCGAGGGCATGATCAACCAGGTGGTGTTCGTGAGCGCCACGCCGGGCGACTACGAAATGGAAAAGACCGAAGGGGTCGTCGTGGAGCAGCTGGTGCGGCCCACCGGCCTGCTCGATCCGCCCATCGAAGTGCGGCCCTCCATGAACCAGATTGACGATCTGATCGAGGAAATTCAGCAGCGGGTAGCCGTGAACGAACGGGCGCTGGTAACCACCCTCACCAAACGCATGGCCGAAGAACTGGCCACTTATTTCGCCAAGATCGGCCTGAAATGCCGCTACATCCACTCCGAGGTAGAAACCTTGGAACGCGTGGAAATCCTGCGCGACCTGCGCCTCGGCGAGTACGACGTGCTGGTCGGCGTCAACCTGCTGCGCGAGGGACTCGACCTGCCCGAAGTATCGCTGGTGGCCATACTCGACGCGGACAAGGAAGGTTTCCTGCGCAACATGCGTTCCCTCACCCAGACGGCCGGCCGCGCCGCGCGCAATGCGAACGGCATCGTCCTTTTCTACGCCGACAAAATGACCGATTCCATGCGCAACACCATCGACGAAACCAACCGGCGGCGCATCGCCCAGATCGCTTACAACGAAGAGCACGGCATCACGCCGCGCACGGTGAGCAAGACCCGCGAGCAAATCCTGGCCACGCGCAGCATCCTCGATATCCGCGACGTGGGCGGTACCCGCGCCTACGTCGAATCCGACGAAGTAAGCCTGGCCGCCGAGCCGGTGGTCGCCTACGCCACCCGCAGCCAGCTGGAAAAAATGATCGGCGACACCGAGAACAAAATGAAAAAAGCGGCCAAGGAACTGGATTTTATCACGGCAGCGCAGTACCGGGACGAGATGCTGGCGCTGAAGAAGACTTTAAGGGAGCGGTTTGGGGCGGGGGAATGAAAGTTATTCTTTGCCCCTACCTCACCCAAGCCGCCTATCTGAAAAAAACAGCGCTTTCCTTTCTTTGCCTGGTCCTCGATCTGAAAAAAAACGAATTCAAATGTTACACCAAAACACAGTCGAACCTGGGACACTGGGAACACTGATGCGGTTGATGCAACTGCCTGAATTGGAGCAATTTGCGCTCAATAATTTTATTCAAGTCTGGCCGTCGAATCCATAATGAGCGGTTTGGGGGATGTATAAACCGGCTTACCGCACCACCGCCAGCGACCTGGTCACCACCTCCCCATCTGCGGTGCGGATACGCAACAGACACAAGCCCGCTACGTAGTGCGACACATCGAGCGGGACGCTGACCACCTCGGTGGCCAACGGCATTATTGTTGCGAGCGCCACTATTCGCAAGTGTGCCCCCCCCCTTTTTTCACCTGCGCGCTCCTCGATTTCAACTGCCCAGCACCCGACGCGCGTAATCCTCCACGCTGCTGAGCTGTAGATTCAATTCCCGCGTGACCGGCTCCATATCCATCGGCAATCCATTGGCCAGCACCAGCATCAGACCGGTAAAGCTTTGATCCAACGGATTATCGGCGCCGGCCTTTTGCTGTTCCAGCGCGGCCTGTGGTACTTCCTGGACTGCAAAATCTGCGCCGGCTACTTTTTCAAAAACCCCAATGACTTCGCGTTGGGTCAGCGAGGCAGGCCCCCCCACGAGAACCATCCGATTCCGGACCGTCGGATGGTCCAGGCAGGCCACGGCCGTTTTGGCTACGTCCACGTAAGAAACAAAGCTGGTTGCGTTATTCCCATCGCCAAAGACCCGGGCAGCATGGTTGGCAAAATCAAAACCGAGCGCCGGGCTGAGCCATATTTCCATAAAGTAGTTGGCTTGCAGGGAAATATAGTTCATTCCGCTTTCCTGCAGGTGGTGTTCGACGGCCCGTTTGGCTTCATTCAGCGGGTTCTGATAAGCGGCCATATCGGGAAAGGAAACCAGGATGAACTGCTGTACCCCGGCCCGTTGGGCGGCATCGACGAGGGCCAGTTGCCCCTCCCGGTCCACCTTTCCAATGGAGTCGCCTTCCTGCCGGGAAAAGGAGGACGATGCGGTGGAAATAACGGCCTGAATGCCCTGACAAGCCTGCGCAATAGAAGCGGGGTCTTTCAGG
>JBKJKS010000387.1:0-4586 GCA_046597295.1 Saprospiraceae bacterium | reverse complement strand
CCAAGCATGTCCGTCGTGGGGATTTGCACCCCTGGCGCAACCACCGATACACCCGTTTGCTCGCCCAGGTAAAGGTCGGTTCCATAATTACTACCCCAGGATTCCCCATCCGGGCTGGCCGGGGACTTTCGATTATCATCCGTAGAGGATGCTCCACAGGCCATTACCAAAGGGTGCCGGGCAGGATATCCGTTACTGACACCATTGTTACCATTGCCTGTTGCTGCACACATTACTACGCCGGCAGCGAAGGCATTGCTGATGGCCGTGTCCATCACCAGAGAACTGGACATCATAAAACTCATGCTGATCGCCGTGGCGCCGTTAGCCACAGCATAATTGATGCCGGCAGTAATTTCTGCATCGGAAAAACTTGAAATGGCAATAGGTAAAATCCGGCAGCTGCCCGCTACACCCGCTACCCCGGCCGCATTATTAAACCTGGCGGCAACTATGCCTGCGCAACAGGTGCCATGGCCTGTATTTCCTCCGTGGTTGTTGGGTGAACCGTCATCAATCATGTTGCCCAAATCCACTCCGGGACTGACAAAATCCAGATCCGGATGGCCTAGATCACAACCGGAATCCAGCATCGCTACCACGACGCTGGCAGCGCCGGTTGTAATATCCCAACCCAAGGGCGCATTGATCTGGGTCATGTTCCATTGGGTCGGGAAGAGCGGGTCGCTGGGAATAGCGGTGAAAGGAGAAATCAGCGGCATATTTTCAAAATAGATTTCCGCAATTTCCTTGACGTTAGTCAACCTGTTCGATACCTCATAAGCGTTCGCAGATTCAAAAGACGGTAATACATAATAGTTAAACGCGTCCAGGTACTTTGATTTTTCGGCCACCTCAACTAGTTCAAAAGGCCTGATTATTTCGGCAAACTTTTTGCCCAATTTCGGTTGTGGCTTGATTAGCAAAACATTAGGAAGCGGGCAGAACAAATCCCTTCTACTGTTGCTTTGTACTATTTTGTAGACAGGCCCGATAAATTCCAGCGGGAAGTTGCCCAGGGCAACCTTCAAATTCTCATAGCGATCGTCGGTCAGGGCCTTCTTATCTACCGATTTAATCCAGAACCTGCGATCGGTGTGATTCACGTTTTCTGCGCCGGGCAAGTTTCCTTGCTCTCTTGTTTCGTACGGATCTTCAAAGCTCATTTTCTGCTCTTTCAGCAAGGGCTCGAGTTTTGACTTTTCTACTGTTTCGCGAAAGGAAATCAGTAGGCGCGAAGCATCCAGGTACGCCATGGCACCCGAATTATGCCTCACCTCTCTGGGGAAGTTTTTCATAGATAAAAAATTAATAGTGGAAAAATGGGGTTGGCTAAGGAGTCTGGCGTCTGTTCAAGGGTACTGTAAACGGGCGCAAAATCCCACTGCAAAGGGCGGGGTTTTTTTTCGTCCGACTTTGCCCGATTCTAACCTTTCTTAGCACAGTTATAAACTATGCCCTATGCTGACGCATCAGCCTGGGTGGAACGCCATACCTCTTTCGAAAAGACCTGGCAAAATAATTCTGGGAGCCGAACCCCGTTCGCCAGGCGATTTCGCCAATAGTGAGGTCAGTGCTTTGCAGCAGGTCCAAGGCCTTGGACAATCGAAATTGGAGGATGTAATGCCCCGGAGACAGTCCGGTGTCCCTTTTGACCTTTCGGTACACCTGCATGGAACAAAGGCAGAGCAGACGGCTCAACTTTCCAGCGCCAAAGCGCTCATCGGCGTAGTGCTCTTCCAGGAGAGCGGTTAACCTGTGGAGGAAAGGAGAGGAAAAGTAGGAAACCGGCAGTACTAGACCTTCGTTGCGCACAGGCGAAAAGGAAGCCGGTTGAGAGGCTGGTGCTTGGATCATGGCTGTTTTCATTTGGTACTCGAAAGCAATCACCGGGAAGGGCTGTTGTTCAAATATCAACCCTATTGACAATCCCGGTATTCCAGCAATAATGTTGTCAAGCTTACTGCCGTGATCAAAGTTATACCTTTTGCCAGCAAATATTCAAATTTACGCCCATAACATGCGCCGTTTTCGCCCGGGCTCGCTCCTATAAGATGGCCCACTTTTATTTAAAAGGGAGCCCTACCACGTGCCACCGCTCTCCGGTCACCGGATCATCGTATATTCGATTTCGTGAAGCGGATGCATGCTGTTGAATAAAATCCCAAAAATAACCTGTGCATTTCGATTTTGCTCTTCCCGGGAAACTGCTAATTTCGGGCCGCTAAATGCCCAGCCACACCACCACACCTTTCCTGCTTTGCGGAATAATCTAATCGGAAAAATATGATCCTTGGAATTTTGAAGGAGCCCGCCGGCGAACAGCGCGTGGCCCTCGCGCCCGACGCCGTGGCGGTGCTGTTAAAAAGCGGCATCCAAACGATTTTGGTAGAACAAGGGGCCGGCGAGCGGGCCTTTTTCAAAGATGCCGACTATGGACCGCAGGGCGCTCAAATCGTGACCCGCGAGGCAGTGCTGGAACAATCACAACTGATCGCCGCCATTCAGCCGCCGGATGCGGACACCCTGGCCCGGCTGTCCCCCGGGCAGGTGCTGGTCGGTCAGTACAACCCCATGATCCGGACTGATCTGGTGGAAACCCTGCTGGAAGCCAAGATCACCGCTTTCAGCCTCGACCTGGTGCCCCGCAGCAGCCGTGCCCAGGCCATGGATGTGCTCTCTTCGATGGCTACCGTGGCCGGCTACAAGGCCGTGCTGCTGGCCGCCGGGCAGTTGCCCACCTTTTTTCCGATGTTCATGACCGCAGCCGGTACCGTCAAGCCGGCCAAAGTGCTGGTGCTGGGCGCCGGGGTGGCCGGCCTGCAGGCCATCGCCACCGCCAAGCGCCTCGGCGCCGTGGTGGAAGCCTTCGACGTGCGCCGGGCCGCCAAGGAAGAGGTGCTTAGCCTGGGCGCCAAATTCGTGGAAGTGGAAGGCGCCACCGATGACACCAGCGCCGGCGGCTATGCGGTGGAGCAATCCGAGGATTTCAAACACCGCCAGGCCGAGCTCATTCACCGGCACGCCCTGCTGGCCGACGTGGTCATTTGTACCGCCCAGATCCCGGGTCGCAAAGCGCCGCTGCTCTTAACCGCCGCCACCGTGGAACAAATGAAATCCGGTGCCGTGGTGGTCGACCTGGCCGCCTCCTCCGGCGGCAACTGCGCCGGCTCGGTAGATGGTAAAACGGTGTGGATCAACGGCGTATGCATCGTCGGCGACAGCAACCTGCCGACTTCCATCCCCAAGGACGCCAGCGTGATGTTTGGCAAAAATGTGGTCAACTTCCTGAAACTCATTGTCGCCAAAGGGGAACTAACCCTGAACTTCGAGGACGATATTGTGGCCGCCAGCTGCATCGCCCACCAGGGAGAAATTGTCAGCGCACGTTTGAAACAAGTGATGCAAACGGCGTAGCCGGCCTTGCAAATCTTCAGCCAATGCGGTTGGCCCGAAAATTTGTCAGGCCAGCAATTCCAAACACCATCAGTAAAACCGCTTCGATCGCCGGCGGGCTTGTCCGCAGTGATGACACCTTTAAAGTCAAAATATTCCAATGTCCAGTTTTTTTCTAGAAAATCAGTCGATTATCTACATCGTCATCCTCTCCATCCTGCTTGGTATTGAAGTGATTTCCAACGTACCGGCCATCCTGCACACGCCGCTCATGTCGGGCGCCAACGCCATCCACGGCGTGGTTATCATCGGGGCGATCATCGTCATGGGCCATGCCGGCAGCGACGATTATCTGGCCCTGATCCTGGGCTTTCTCGCCGTCATCCTCGGTACCCTCAATGTGGTCGGCGGCTTCGTGGTCACCAACCGGATGCTGGAAATGTTTAAGAAAAAAAAATAGTTGATAAAGGTTTATAAGGGTTGATAAGGGTTGATAATCAACCCTTATCAACCCTTATAAACCCTCATAAACCAATTCTATGTCCTCTTTCCTACTCCAACTCTCTTACCTGGTCGGTTCCATTACGTTTATCGTCGGATTAAAGCGGCTGAGCAGCCCCGATTCGGCCCGGCGTGGCAATTTGCTGGCCGCCGCCGGCATGACAGTGGCCATCATCGGGACGATACTGTTTCACAAAAATAATTTCGGCGAATCCATCGGCAATATCCCCTGGATCGTTGCGGCGATCGGCGTCGGCACGGTAGTCGGCTACGCCATGGCCATGAAGGTCAAAATGACCGCCATGCCGCAGATGGTCTCCCTCTTCAACGGCATGGGCGGTGCCTGTGCGGCCATTATTTCCATTGTCGAGTTTCATTCCCATCCGGTGGGTACGCCCGGCTACGTGCTGGTGGTGCTGCTGGGCGTGATCATCGGCAGCGTATCGTTCAGCGGGAGCGTCGTAGCCTACGGCAAGCTGGATGAAAAGATCAAAGACTGGTCGGCCCGCGGCCTGACCTGGTTCAACCTGCTGCTGCTGTTGCTCATTTTCGGCATACTGGCCGTGGCGGTGGTTGCGCCGACCACCTTCGGAACGTCCGCCTTGTGGATTTTGCTCCTGCTGTCTTTGCTCTACGGCGTCCTGTTCGTCATGCCCATCGGCGGAGCGGACATGCCGGTGGTCATCTCG
>JBKJKS010000371.1:0-3807 GCA_046597295.1 Saprospiraceae bacterium | reverse complement strand
GCAACCACCGATGCCCAGCGCTAACGCAAAGGGGCAGAGGAGTCGCAGGTAGGGCGTGGCACGGGCATGCATAGGAAAAACAGGCTTTTGAAGAAGTCAACAGCTGTTCTTCCAGATTTTCCGACGCTAATCTAACGACAAAATCTGGTATGCTAAAATTAAGTTTTATGTTTTTCCAGCTTTCAGCCCCTACATATCGTAGGTTAGTTCCACCACGGTTGTTTCCAGCCGGCTTTGACAAGTCAGAATATAGCCATCCTTTACTTCATCGTCATCCAGTGCGTAGCAGGCATCCATCTTGACTTTGCCGCTGATCACTTTGGCCATGCAGGTCGAGCAGGCCCCCGCTGTACAGGAATAGGGCGGATCGTATTTTTCCTTGACCAGCACGTCCAGAATGGTCGCCCCCTCCGGCATCGGCAACTCGATGCGCTGTCCTTTGAGGTGGACGATAATGCGCTTACTACCGTCGGTCACCGCGGTGTCCGCTATATCGCCCGGCACATGGTGGGCATTGACGAAATACTCGGTCTGAATTTGCTTGGCCGGTACGCCCCGGGCCAGGAGGGCCGCCTTCACGTCGTCCGCCATGCTGCCGGGGCCGCAGACGTAGTAGACGCAGTCGTCTTCCGGCCCCTGTGCCAGGTGATCGTCCAGAAAGACGTTGGCCGCCCGCGGCGCAATGCGGCCGGTCTTGCCCTGCCAGTTGGAGGTGCTTTTTTTGAACATGCCCATCAAACCGCCGCCGCCTTCTTTTTTGGGCTGGCTCAGAATATGTTCCACGTGTAACTGTCCACGGTAATGTTCGGTCAGCCGTTCCAGTTCTTCCCTGAAAATAATGCTCTCTTCGTTGCGGCTTCCGTACAGTAAAAAGACGGCGCTCATCGGCTCGCCTTCGAGGACGGTCTTTAGGATGGACATCAGGGGCGTAATACCGCTGCCGGCGCCAAACAGGTAGTAACTGCGCCGTTTTTCGGGATGCAACGTGTTGTAAAAACGTCCGTCCGGCGGCGCTGCTTCGACCGTATCGCCGGCTTTAATCTCGTCGTGCAGGTAAGTAGAAACCTGTCCGCCGGGCACTTTTTTGACCGTTACCGCCAGCCGCTTTTCCAGCGGACTGGACGACATGGAATAGGAACGGCGCAGCTCCTGCCCATTTTGCTCCAGCCGCAAAGTGATATACTGACCCTGCTGAAAGGTAAAAAAATCGTGCAATTCCACCGGTATTTCAAATTCCAGGGTGCAGGTATCGGCGGTTTCCCGAATGACTTGCTTAATTTTGAGCGGGTAAAAATCCATAGAAAAAGGTCGGACAAACGGTTTAAAAAATGCGATTTTCCAGCTCTCCGCAGTAGGATGCTGATGAAGACGCGCAAAAATAAAGCACCAGAACAAAACGGATTTTGAATAGTTGTCTAAATCGCACTTCCCGACGGGTGGCACCTAATGTTTTATAAATGAAAGACTTAAAGTATTTGATCGCTTATGTCCTGCCGGCCTCCGCGCTTATGGCCCTGGTCTGGCCAGGCTCCTGGAGCTGGGCAACGGTCGGATTGGCTTTCCTGATCCTGCCCTTCCTCGAACTCTTTACACCGGTTTCAACGGAAAACGTCGCGGCGGCGGAGGAGGAAAGCCGCGCCCGCCGGCGGCTGTTCGATTGGCTACTGTACCTCAACGCGGTGCTCTTGTTCGGCATCGTGGGGGGCTACCTGTTGGTAATCACCCGGACGGGTCTGCACGTCGGGGAGGTCATCGGCCTGACCCTGGGTGTCGGCATCATCGTGGGGGCGGTGGGCATTAACGTGGCCCACGAGCTGGGGCATCGCCCGACCTCCGGCGAACAGCTGCTGGCCAAGATCATGCTGCTGCCGGCACTCTACCAGCATTTTTTTATCGAGCATAACCGCGGCCACCATAAGCACGTCGCTACCGACCGGGATCCGGCCACCGCACGCTTCGGGGAGCCGGTGTACGCTTTCTGGTGGCGTTCGGTGACGGGCAGCTGGCGCAGCGCCTGGGCAATCGAACGGGAGCGCCTGACCCAGGCCGGCCAGTCGGTTGTTAGCTGGCAAAATGAAATGGTCCGTTTTTCCACTGTTCAAGTCCTTTGGCTGGGGGCCATTTTTACCTTCTTCGGCTGGAAAGGCTTCCTCGGCGCACTGACTATTGCGGTGGTTGGCTTTCTTTTACTGGAAACCATCAATTATATCGAGCACTATGGCCTGCAACGCCGTCTGCTTTCCTCCGGTCGTCCGGAGCCGGTGACGTCCGCCCATTCCTGGAACAGCAACCACGAACTGGGCCGTATTTTTCTGTATGAGCTGACGCGCCACAGCGATCACCATTTTAAGGCCACCCGCAAATACCAGATCCTGCGCCATACCGATGAAAGCCCGCAGCTGCCTTTCGGCTATCCGACCAGCGTATTGCTGGCCCTGGTGCCTCCGCTGTGGTTCGCCCTGATGAATCCGCGGATCCTTAATGTTACTCCATGAATCTGGATGCCAATATTGAATTCCTCAAGGGTGTGGGCCCCCAACGGGCAGAGGTGCTCAAGAAGGAGCTGGGTATTTTCACCTGCCGCGACCTGCTGTTCCACTTTCCGTTCCGCTACATCGACCGCACCCAGTTCCATAGTATCCGGGACGTACGCACCGAGGGGGAACAGGTGCAGCTCCGCGGCATCCTGCGCAAACTGGAAACGGTCGGGGAAGGCCGGGCCAAGCGCCTGGTCGGTAACCTGCGCGATGATTCCGGTATGCTGGAGCTGGTGTGGTTCCAGTCCGTGCAGTGGCTGGAAAAAAGCCTGGTCGTGGGCAAGGAGTACATTGCGTTCGGCCGGGTCAACGAATTCAACAATCGTTTCAGCATTACCCACCCGGAGATGGAGGAAGCCTCGCCGGATAATACCCAGAAAGCCCGCAGTTTCGATCCGGTGTACCCGACGACCGATAAACTGGTGCAGAAAGGGCTGGATCCCAAGGGTTTGCGTAAGCTCCTGCGCGCACTGCTGGATGCTATTCAACCCGGTGATTTGCCCGAAACACTGCCCGATTACCTGCTGGCGCAATACAAACTGCTGCCCCGCTGGTCGGCGTTGGCAAAAATACACTTCCCGGAAACCCGGGCCGAGCTGGATGCCGCTACCCGCCGGCTGAAATTTGAAGAACTTTTTTTCCTGCAACTCCGGCTGCTCCAGATCCGCCGCCGTCGGAAAGATGCCGTGCGCGGTTTTATTTTTGAAAAAATCGGCGACTATTTCCTGTCGTTTTTTAAAGAAAAACTACCCTTCGAACTCACGGGCGCCCAAAAAAGGGTGCTCAAGGAAATCCGGACCGACCTGTCCGCCGGCCAGCAGATGAATCGCTTGCTCCAGGGCGATGTGGGCTCCGGTAAGACGGTCGTGGCGCTGATGACCATGCTGATAGCGCTGGACAATGGTTTTCAGGCCTGCCTCATGGCGCCCACCGAAATTCTAGCACAGCAACATTTGGCCGGCATTACGGCGCTGGTCGGTGACCTGGGCGTGCAGGTTGGCTATCTCTCCGGCTCCGTAAAAGGTAAAAAACGGGCGGCTATTCTGGAGCAATTAGCCGCCGGCACGATGCACATCGTGATCGGTACCCACGCCCTGATCGAGGAGTGGGTGGTTTTTCAAAATCTGGGCCTCTCCGTCATCGATGAGCAGCACCGCTTTGGCGTGCAGCAGCGGGCGGCCTTGTGGAAAAAGAATCCGGCGCTACCGCCGCACGTGCTGGTGATGACTGAGAGGCCCAGGTTCTGAAAAACCACCCACTCCTCGATCAG
>JBKJKS010000366.1:0-6113 GCA_046597295.1 Saprospiraceae bacterium | reverse complement strand
AGTATTCAAATTTCCCCGAGTCGCTTGCCACGGAATCCACTGCGTAGCTTTTACTGATCTGGCCGCTGCCAATGATGGAATCGCGGGGCTTCGACGGCTGGGGCTGGAGCCAACTGCCGTAGGGCACCAGGGCGCTGTCCAGCCTGGCTTCCCCCAGGTAAGCGCCGCGCAGGTCGGAGGTCGTCAGATTTACCCCGCGCAGGTCGGTACCGTACAGGGATGCCCCGCGGAAATCCGTCTGCTCAATGATGGCTTCGCGCAGATCGGTTTCGCTCAGGTTGGCCTTGGTCAGCAGGGTACCGACCAGAAAGGCACTGCTCAGATCGGCCCGGTTGAGGTCTGCCCCCGCCAGATTGGCGCCGTTCAGGTCAGCTTTGCTCAGGTTCGCTTCCCGCAGGTTGACGCCGCCCAGGAATTCTCCGGCCAGCAAGGCGCCCCCCAGCTCCGCCGCCGAGAAGTCGGCCGCCAGAAAAATGCGCCCCAGCGAGCCGTTATCGATCTCACTGTTCACCAGCGACAGCAGCAGCTGGCCGCGTTCCGGACTGATTTCGCGGGCGATGAGGGAATCATTTTCCAAATACCGGTAGGGCCGCAGGCTGTTGCTGAGCGCCACGATCTGCCCGATGATCTGCGGCGACAGATCGCGGACGCCGGGCCGGCCGACATCGGCTTTCAGCTCCCGGTCAATGGCGTCCAGCAGATTGCCCATTAAGAAGATGAGCGAGCTGCGGCGGCCGGCTTCCTGCAGATAGGTCTGTTGGTCCAGCCGGTAATTCTGGCGATGCAGCAGTTCGTTCTGCCGGCTCAGCAGTTTGTTCTGGTTGAACAGCAGCACCGTGCCAAGCAAGCCGGCGAAGCTGACGAACAGCGTATTAAAAATAGTCACCACCCAGCGTCGGAACGACATCCAGGAGTACCAGGCAAAAACCCGGGTAAACAGGTGGTTGAAATGCTGTTCGGCGGTCTTGAAGTCCCGGTCCCACATGCGCAGGAAAACCAATTGGGCTAGGTTTTTCGCCTCGCTCATATCCGTGTTGTTCACACCGAACAGCCGCTTGAGGGTTCGCTCTTTGTTCTGCACCAGAAAAAAAGCCAGCGCCGCCGCCAGCACGACGAGTACGCCGAAAGCAATGAGCAGGGTCGTCAAATGCCGCTCCAACGCATTCAGACCGGTGACGGAGAGGAGGGCGCCCAGCAGCATACCCAGGGCCAGGGCAATGATCGTGCGCGACCAGGTATCTATTTTACGGCTGGGCGAAACAGGTGGAAGCTCCGGTAATTCCATATGGCAGGCATTTAGAACAGACGCACGATCGCCAGGGGCTTGGTGATCACCTGACCCCCGATCGTGGCGCGCAAGGTATACAGGCCGTTGGCTCCCCGCCGGCAAATCCACAAAAAAAGCCGCGCTGACTGCTCAGCGCGGCTTTTTCAATGCTATTTATCCGGTAAAGCGACCCGGCTGGATAAACAACAAGCCAGTTGCCTGCTGCCTTTTTCTACTCGTCATCTTCCCGCACCACCGGCTCTATTTCCGGTATTCTGGCGCTTTCGCCCGGCGTAGGGTCAATAAACGGCCGCTTGCCGATGATGTTTTCCAGGTCGGCGCGGTGCAGCACCTCTTTTTCCAGGAGGGCTTTGGCCAGTGCATCGAGTTCCTTGCGTTTGTCGCGCAGCAGGGCTTTGGAGCGCTCATACTGCCCTTCAATCATATCTTTTACTTCCTGATCGATCATGAAGGCCGTCTGTTCCGAGAAAGGCCGGGCATAGCTGTCATTGAGCATGGAGTAGTACGACAGATTGCCCACCTTTTCGCCCATACCGTAGTTCACGATCATTTCATAGGACAGGCGCGTGATGTGGTCGAGGTCGCTTTGCGCGCCGGTGCTGATCTTGTCGAACACCACCGATTCCGCAGCACGGCCGCCGAGGGTCATGCAAATATCGTCGAGCAATTTCTCCTTGCGGGTAATATACTGCTCCTTGGGCAGGTACTGGGCGTAACCGAGAGCGGCCAGACCACGCGGTACGATGGTCACTTTCACCAGCGGGTGTGCATATTCCAGGAACCAGCCGCAGATGGCGTGGCCGGCCTCGTGGTAGGCGATGATCTGCTTTTCCTCCGGGCTGATGATCTTATTCTTTTTTTCCAGGCCGCCGATCACTTTGTCGAGGGCGTAGTTGAAATCGTCCATATACACCGCAGTTTTTTCGCGGCGTGCGGCGATGAGGGCCGCCTCATTGCAGACGTTGGCGATATCGGCGCCCACAAAACCGGGGGTCATTTCGGAAAGGGCCATGGACGTCACTTCCGGTGACACTTTAATGCTGCGCATGTGCACTTCGAAGATCTGCGCCCGTCCTTTGAGGTCGGGGCGGCCGATGCCGATCTGGCGGTCGAAGCGACCCGGGCGCATCAGGGCATTGTCCAGAATGTCGGGCCGGTTGGTCGCCGCCATCAGGATGACGCCCTTGTCGGTCGGGAAACCGTCCATTTCCACCAGCAGCTGGTTGAGGGTGTTTTCGCGCTCGTCGTTGCCGCCCTGGATGGCGCCGCGTCCGCGGGCCCGTCCGATGGCGTCCACCTCGTCGATGAAGATAATGCACGGCGCTTTTTCGCGGGCCTGGCGGAACAGGTCACGCACCCGGGAAGCCCCTACCCCGACGAACATTTCCACAAAATCGGAACCGGAAATGGAAAAGAAGGGCGCATTGGCTTCCCCGGCGACCGCCTTGGCCAGCAGGGTTTTACCGGTGCCCGGCGGGCCGACGAGCAGCACCCCTTTTGGAATTTTGCCACCCAGCACGGTGTATTTTTTCGGGTTTTTCAGAAAATCCACCACCTCCATCACTTCCTCTTTGGCTTCGTCCAGGCCGGCCACATCGGCGAAGGTGATGTTGACTTTCGTGTTCTGGTCAAAAAGCGTCGCCTTGGACTTGCCAATGTTAAAAATCTGGGAACCCGGGCCACCGGCACCGCCGCCCATCCGCCGCATGATCAGCATCCACAGGCCGACGAAAAGCACGATCATGAGCATATACGGCAGCATGGTGCTGGTCCAGTCGGTGCGGGTATCATACTCCGCGACGATCTTGGACTTTTTCTCTTTGAGCAGGCTGTCGTTGAGTTCTTTAAGTTTCAACTCGACCACCTCGGGCTTGCCAATGTTGAACACGTAGTTTGGCATATCCACGTTGAGGCCTTTCGGTTTCTCCGCGCTGATGTCCTTGTGGTCGCCAAAGCCCAGCGAATCGGGCTTGATGTACACATAGGCTTCCTTTTCATTGACGACGACCAGCCGGTCCACGTGTCCTTTACGCGCCCATTTTTCAAACTCCGTCCAGTTGGTACGGTGTTCGGTGCCCATCATTTTCGCCAGATAGAGGCCAATGAGGCCAAAGACGATGAGGACGTAAAACCAGGTGAAGTTAATCCGGGGCATACCGTCGCCCCCATTATTCTCTTCGCGTTGCGGGCGTTGATCGTCCGGATCGTTGCCGCGCTTTTTCTTATTTTCTTGTTCCATTATGTCTGCATGGTGCTGACCGCCACACGAGTGTACAGCGGTGGTTCACCGTTTTAAAAAAAAGGAGCGGATCAGATTTCACCGAACTCCGTGACTTCGGCATCGCTCCAAAGCTGCTCGATCTCGTAGAATTGCCGGGTTTCCGGATGGAAAACGTGGACCACCGTGTTGAAATAATCAATCAGCACCCAACTGGCGTTTTTGGAGCCCTCGGTATGCAAGGGCATGGTGCGGGTCGCCTCTTTCACTTTTTGATAGATGCTGTCGGAAATGGCCTTCACGTGGGTACTGGAATCGCCTTCGCAGATGATAAAAAAATCAGCCGGTGCTTCGCCCAGTTTCCGCAAATCCAATTGCACGATATTTTTGCCTTTCTTGTCGCGAATACCTTCGACGATGGAATGATTGAGTTCTTCGAAGTTCTGCTCTGGGGTGGGCCGGGCCCGTCGGGATGCTGTCCTAATCAAGGGTTATGGGTGCTTTAATTTGTTCAGAAAAAAATTGTCAGGGCATTCAAGGATTCCGGCCGAAAGCAACTTGACGGAACTAGACCGGTAAAGAAAGGCTAATGGCGTTCGGAAACAGGATCAATAACGACCTTACCTCCGCTTTCGTTATCCGCCTTTTGTTTTTCAAATGTAAATGTTACTTGGCAAACACCCTTTTCATCGGAAAAGTTTACCACCGTTTGGCAGAGTTGGCTTCGACCAATGACTTCGCCGCCGCCCTGCTGGCTGCGTCCAATGGTGCACAGCGAACTGCAAAAAGCAGGCCACCGGAGGGAACGGTCGTCCGGGCTGACAGCCAGTCAGCCGGTCGTGGTCAATTTGGCAGTCGCTGGGAAAGTGCCGCCGGTGAAAATCTAACGTTGAGTATCATCCTTTATCCTAACTGGCTCGAAATCAAGGCGCAGTTTTACCTGAGCATGACGATAGCGCTGGCGATCCTGGATACGGCCCGGGCCTGCCTGGACCCACTGACCGCTGCCTCCCTTTCCGCCAAATGGCCCAATGACCTGTATATCGGCGACCGGAAGGCCGGCGGCATACTGATCCGGAACACACTCTCCGGGGCCACCTGGGGGGCGGCTGTCGTCGGGATCGGATTGAACGTTAATCAACTTATTTTTCCCGCTACGGTCGCCCGGCCGACTTCCTTGGCCTTGACCGCCGGTCATTCTTTCGATCTGGATACCGTTGCCGAAACGCTTTTTGCCTGTGTCGAGCGGCGTTATTTGCAGTTGAAAGCCGGGAAAAGAGCGGACATTCAGCAGGAATACGAAGCGCGGTTGTACCGGCGGGGCCTGTTGACCGATTTTCAAAGGCCCGGCGGCGAAATATTTACCGGCACGATCCAAGGGGTTCAGCCCGACGGCCGGCTGCGCATCGAAACCGCCCAGGGGCCGGCGTTGTTTGAGCTGAAAGAGGTCACCCTGCTGCTCCCCTGACCCCCATTCACCACATTTGCCACCTGGACCACCTTCCATATTATGCAACTGCCCGATCTGTCCGCCACCATTGTCGCCCTGGCTACCCCACCCGGGGTGGGGGCCATTGCCGTCATCCGTTTGTCGGGCGGCGACGCTATCGACCTGGCCGACCGGATATTCAAGGGGAAGAAACTGGCGGATCAGCCTTCGCATACCGCGCACTTCGGCCGCCTGGAAACCGCCGCCGGCCGCCTGGTGGATGAGGTGCTGGCGACCGTTTTTCACGGACCGAAATCCTACACCGGCGAAAATACCGTAGAAATCAGTTGTCATGGCTCGGCCTATATTCAACAGGAAATCATCCAACTTTGCCTGCAGGCCGGCGCCCGGCTGGCCGAGCCTGGCGAATACACGCTGCGCGCTTTTCTGAACGGCAAAATGGATCTGTCGCAGGCGGAGGCGGTGGCCGATCTGATCGCCAGCCAGAGTGAAGCGGCGCATGCAGTGGCCCTGCGCCAGCTGCGCGGCGGTTTCAAGGACGAAATTAGCCGGCTCCGGGAGGAACTGATCCACTTCGCCAGCCTGGTGGAGCTCGAACTCGATTTCGGCGAAGAAGACGTGGAGTTTGCCGACCGAAGTGATCTGAAAAGCCTGGTGCACCAGATCCGGGGCCACCTCCGGCCCCTGCTGCAATCCTTCACGCTGGGCAATGCCCTGAAAACCGGCGTGGCCACCGTCATCGCCGGGCGGCCCAATGCCGGCAAAAGCACCCTGCTCAATGCCCTGCTCAACGAGGAGCGCGCCATCGTGTCCGACATCGCCGGCACCACCCGCGATACCATCGAAGCCGTGCTCAACATCCGGGGCGTGCAGTTCCGGCTGATCGACACGGCCGGCCTGCGCGAAGCCCAGGACCAGATCGAAGCCATCGGTGTGCGCAAAACGATGGAACAGATCGAACGGGCCTCGATTCTGGTCTACGTCTGGGATGTGGCCGGCGGCATGACGTTGCGCGAGGTGCATGCCGATCTGGAAAATTTGCTGTCGGCGACGGAAGTAGAGGTGCAACATACCCTGGTGGTCTGCAACAAGATGGACCGCAATCCGCTTTTCCAGACCCAGTGGCTGGTGGATCCGACGCTACCGGATGTGCATCC
>JBKJKS010000344.1:0-4281 GCA_046597295.1 Saprospiraceae bacterium | reverse complement strand
CTGGCCTATTCAGAATGTCGCGTTTCGCAGGTTATGTGAAGGCGAACATGCCCTTCGGCGCCACTTACCAAAATCCGCAACTAAGCGACGAGGAGGCCTGGGATGTAGCAGCTTTCGTCAATTCGCAACCCCGTCCCAAACACCCGTTCCTGGCTATCGACTGGCCCAAAATCGAAAAAAAGCCCTACGACCATCCTTTCGGTCCATTCGCTGATACTTTCCCGGAGCGACAGCATAAGTACGGTCCTTTTGGGCCGATTGTGGCATTTTATAAGTCACTTCAAAAAAAGAACTGAACCCGCCATGTCTGAAATGTCCGAGCAACACCATTCCGGTCTGCATCGCCGAAAATTCCTGCGTACCGCTCTGCTCGCAGGTCTGGGCGCCGGGCTTACACCATTGGTTTCACAGGGAAACAATCCTGTTACTTCCCCCACCAAAGCTGCTGACCCTGCGCAGGATGCAGAGACCTTGGTTCCCGCCATGAACGGTACGCTTTCCCTGCTACAAACCACCGATGTGCATTGCCAGATCCACCCGCACGATGAGTTGTTTTGGGAGAACAACCAGGCCGTGTTTCGCAAAACCGCCGGATATGCGCACATCGCTACCCTGTTCGACCAGGTGCGCAAACGTAACCCCAACACCTTCATCGTTGATACGGGTGATATGTTCCAGGGCAGCGAACTATCGGTCAAGACGACCGGCCAGGCCCTCAGCCCTATTCTCAATACCCTGGGCTACGACCTTTATCTGCCCGGCAACTGGGAAGTCGTGTATTACAAAAAGGCCATGCAAACCCTCCTCGGCGGCCTGGACGCGCCGAAAGTCTGCGCCAATATGTTCCACGACGCAGGGGAAGGGAAGCAGGGGGAACTGATTTTTCCTCCGTATTTCACCTGGTCACGTTTGGGCGTGAAAATCGGCTTTCTGGGCTACACCGATCCGCTCGTGCCCCTTCGCCAATCGCCCAACTATTCCAAAGGCATTATTTACACCAAGCCGGAAGAGAATCTGGCCTACTATGTCGGAGTACTGCGCGAGCAGGAACAATGTGATTTTGTCATCCTCCTCTCCCACCTGGGCCTGTCGCAACAGATCGCGCTGGCCAATGCGCCAGCATGCACGGGCGTGAACTACATTTTTGGTGGCGACACCCACGAACGGGTGCGCGAGCCGATTGTTTGCAAATATGCCAAAGTGGTGGAACCCGGCGCCTTTGGCTCTTTCGTCGGGCGGCTCGATCTGGAGGTGAAAGACGGCAAAATCACCGGGGAGCACTACGAACTCGTGGAAGTAGACGTGCGCAAATACAGGGCTAAAAAGCAGGTGTCGACGCTGATAACCCAACTGGAGGCTCCCTTCGCCGCCGACATTGGGCGTGTGGTCGGACACAGCAAGGTGCCGCTCTATCGTTACTTTGTCGTGGAAAACTCCATCGACACGTTGATTCTGGACGCTTTAGCCTGGAAGGTCGGCACCGACATCGTGCTGTCCAACGGCTTCCGTTTCTGCCCCCCCCGCAGCACACCCGATGCCGATGGGCTCATTTCCATTACCGAAGGTTTTATCTTCGATATGCTGCCCGTGGATGCTACGGTGCGCACCGCCAAAGTCACCGGTGCCGAGTTGTTGAAATGGCTGGAAAAAGAGATGAATAACGTGTTTGCCAAAGATGCCTCCAAACGCTTCGGCGGCTGGTTGATCAAGTTCCGGGGCATGGAAGTAGCCTTCCATGCTTTTGGCGAACCGGGCAAACGGGTGCAAACGGTGACGGTCGGCGGGCAGCCACTCGACCCGGCACGTACGTACAGCGTATCGGCCTGCGAACGCGACGGCGATCCGGAGACGATGCTTTGCCGTATTCCGAACGTAACTGGTGGCCAAAACATGCCCTATTCCCTGCATGTGGTGTTGAAGGAATATTTGGCCAAACATTCGCCCGTTTCCCCTTTGCCGGCCGGTGCCGCCAAAATGCTGGATGCCCCCGCGACCCTGCTCAGTCAGGTCAGCGGTGTGGACTATGTTTTTCGTTGATCGGACTTTGGCGTAATGCATACTATCTATTTTTACAAAAATATCTATGGAAGCCGATTAGAGGCCTTCCTATTCAGCGCAAATGAAACCTTGGACAGCATACCGCCACCTGTTTCCTGAACTGGAAGCTGGTTTATTGCAGGAATTAGAGACCAAAGGCCAACTGACCCCAGTGCCTGCGGGCACGGTACTACTGCAATCGGGGCAGTTTATCCGCAGCACCATGCTGGTGCTCGATGGGCTGGTCAAGTTGTACCGGGAAAACGACGAAGGCAGCGAATTTTTTATGTACCATCTCCATCCCGGTGACGGTTGCGCGCTCTCCCTCATCTGCGACCGCACCTTCCGGGCCAGTTCCGTTACGGCCAGAGCGGTGACCGATACGGTGCTCCTGGTCATCCCGGTGGATGAAACCGAAAACTGGATGCGCCAATACCGCACCTGGTACCATTTCGTAGTGGAAACCTACCGCCAGCGCTACGAGGAGCTGCTGGAAACGATCGACCACATCGCTTTCCAGCATATGGACGAGCGGCTCGAATTTTACCTGCGTCGACACCGCGATTCGCTGCATTCGAACGTATTGAAAATTTCCAACACCGAAATAGCCCAGGAACTCAACTCCTCGCGGGAAGTCATTTCCCGGCTGATGAAAAAAATGGCGGAAGCCGGTAAAGTACGTCTTTTGAAAAACGGCATCGAGCTCTTGAAACTTTGACCAACAGGTTTCAGACAATCCCAACACAAGGCCCTCCCGGTATTATCCTTGCATTTTTTTGCCTGCCGTGATAAATATCACACTATATGCCCGGATCAGCCACCACCTTTGTTGCCTTATTTCGATAAAGCGCAACTTTCAAACTTTTACGCACAACATGGAAATCATTGGTTATTTCGCGTCGGCACTCATCGGCATCTCGCTCGGGCTGATCGGTGGCGGCGGTAGTATCCTGACCGTTCCAGTCTTGGTGTATCTTTTTGGGGTTGATCCGGTGCTGGCTACCGCCTACTCACTTTTTATTGTCGGCTCCACCAGTCTGGTCGGCACTTTTCCCAAATACCGGGAAGGTTTGGTCAACCTAAAAACCGCCGTCATCTTCGGAATTCCGGCCATTCTGGCTGTTTACGTCACGCGGGCATACCTGGTACCTTTGGTTCCTAATCCGGTATGTAGCATTGGCAGTTTCGCGGTGTCCAAGCCCATGTTTGTCATGGGCATCTTCGCTATCCTGATGGTTTTTGCCGCTTATTCCATGATCCACGACCAGAAAAATGGCCCCGGGGACGCGGAAGCGGCGGGACCACAGAAATTCAACTACCCCATGATTGTGATGGAAGGCGCCGTAGTCGGCATGCTGACCGGTCTGGTCGGCGCTGGGGGTGGATTCTTGATCATCCCAGCATTGGTGTTGTTCAGCAAGCTGCCTATGAAGCAAGCTGTAGGCACTTCGCTGCTCATTATTGCCGCCAAATCACTCATCGGCTTTACGGGCGACCTGTCGCATTACGCCATGGATTGGACGCTGCTGGGCACTGTTACGGCATTGGCCATCGTCGGTATTTTTGCCGGCAACCGGCTCAGCCACCAAGTGGACGGCAATAAACTTAAAAAAGGCTTTGGCTGGTTTGTGCTGGTCATGGGCATTTATATCCTGATCAAAGAACTTTACCTCAACCCGGCGGCTGTGGTGGTTACGGGTCATTGAGCATAGTTGGTGAGACGAACCCCCCTTCATACCGTCTGAACCTATTCAGGTGATGCCCCCTGGGCAAACACTACTCAAAATATAAAAATTCAGTCGCATGTTTTTCCAACACGTTTACGACAAAAGCCTGGCCCAGGGCAGTTATTTCATCGGCTGCCAAAAGGCTGGGGTGGCCATAGTGATCGACCCCAAAAGAGATGTGGATACCTACCTCGACATCGCCAAACAAAACAACATGACCATCACCCACGTGGCCGAAACGCATATCCACGCCGACTTTCTCTCCGGCTCCCGCGAACTGGCTGCGCTCACCGGGGCACAGATGTATCTCTCGGACGAGGGTGGCCCGGATTGGCAGTACCAGTTTCCACACGAAGGATTGCATGATGGGGATATCCTCCAGCTCGGCAACCTCTCCTTCGAGGTGATGCACAACCCCGGCCACACACCGGAAAGTATCAGCTTTCTGCTGACCGACCATCCGGCTTCCGACCGGCCTGTAATGGTTTTTACCGGCGATTTTGTCTTTGTCGGCGAT
>JBKJKS010000020.1:0-3588 GCA_046597295.1 Saprospiraceae bacterium | reverse complement strand
GTTTGCCACCAGTCAATTGAACGAAACGCTCGAGCTGCCGGGTCAAAGTCCGGGCCTGTACCTGGTGCGGCTGGACGTGGGTGCGCGGGTGTATACCCGGAAGTTGCTGCTGTTGGGTCGATAAGACATTTTGCTATGCTGCCCCCGCCAGCTTACTGATACACGTGGCGCTGTAGGTAGTGGGGCAGCATAGAGTGGAATAGGTAGTGGTTGTAAAAGCGGCCGTTTAAGTCTAATTTTGTCCAAAGTTTCAGCACATATTTCATCTTCATGTTTCCAAACTTCTTTTTGGATTAATTTGATATCTGCTTTTAAACTCAGTGTTGCCCAAAACTCCGAAAAAATCCCATGACCCATACGGCTACTTCCAAAAACGGGGTTCAGATACGTTTAAGCGACGAACGATGGATACACATTACCATTGGTCACCCGGAAATCGCAAATTATTTTTTTGGAATGTTGGAAACCATTGAAGAACCTGAAACAGTATATTTTGGGAATTCAGGTGAACTTTTGGCCATCAAGAAACTTGCAACCGCAGAAGAAAGGCTTTTAGTCGTCGTTTATAAAGAACTAGCTGATCAAACCGGAGTGCTAATAGACGGATTCGTGATCACCGCCTATTCCACTTCGAGAATGAACGCATTACAAAAAAGATCCATCGCATGGCAACCATAGATGTACTGCCCAACCTTGATAGCCTGATCCCCTGGTTTATCCACCACGAAGATATCTGGATGCATTATGACCGGGAAGCCGACGTACTATACCTCCACTTCAAAAAGCCCAATCAAGCTGACAACGGCGAGTTAACGGACGATGACATGATCGTACGTTACGAAAATGGCGAGGTAATCGGATTGACGATCATGCACGCCAGCACGAGAACTGCTCTCCCATGAGCCTGACTTCCCTTACTCCACGCGCACCACATTACTCACCCATTCGAACTCCTTCAGCACCAGGATCGTCCGGTTCAACTGGTCGGTGTTGGAAATAATGAGCGTGATCCGGCCTTCGAAGTAGCCACCGTCGGCGGAGATGGAAAACGAGCGAATGTTGAGGCCCAGGGTCGAGATGCAGGTGGTCAGCTGATTGATGACGCCCGGCCCGATGTCGATGCCGGTGACCAGCAGGTTGGCCAGGAATTCCGCTTTCACCGTGTTGCCCCAGCCAGCCTGGAGTACCCGGTAACTGAAGTTGGCCAGCAGGTAGTCGGCGTTCGGGCAGGTTTCCCGGTGGATTTTCACGCCCTGGTTGGTGGTCATGTAGGCGAAGATCGGATCGCCCTGCACCGGATTGCAACAGGTGGCCAGGGTGTAGGCATGGTACATCCCCGACTCATTATTGATAATGATCTGCGGGGTACGATCAACATTTTTGGCTCTCGGTTTCGGCGGTGCGTCCGGGTTAATGGCGATACTTTCGGTGATTTCCGCCGGGCGGGGCACTTCGATCAGCGCCAGCTTGCTGCCGTCGGCACGGAAGCGTTTCAGTCCGCTGAAATCCACCTGTTCCAGAAAAATGGCGCTCAGAAACTCCAGGCGGTTCGGGTAGCCGAAGTGCTTGGCCAGCATATCGACGTTTTCTTCCACCGGCACTTTATACCCTTTTAACTTACGTTCCAGGATTTCCTTGCCCAGATCGGCCTGGCTGCGTTTTTCTTCCTTCAAAGCCGCCCGGATCCTGGTCTTGGCCTTGGAACTCTTGACGATTTTCAGCCAGTCTTCGCTGGGCTTCTGGTTTTTGCTGGTGATGACCTGCACCTGATCGCCGTTTTGCAGCAGGTAGCCGATCGGCACCAGGCGATTGTTCACTTTCACGGCCTGGCAGGTGCAGCCGACGTCGGAGTGGATATTGAAGGCAAAATCAAGGGCCGTCGCACCGTCGGGCAGCACCTTCATTTCACCTTTGGGCGTGAATACGTGCACCCCTTCGGCGAACAGCTCGCTCTGGAAATCGGCCAGGAATTCGACGGCGCTGGCCGAGTCGTTGGCTTCCAGCGTTTCCCGCACCTGGGCCAGCCAGTTGTCGAAGGTGTTCGCGCGGTTGCTCAGGGTCATGGCGCCCTTGTATTTCCAGTGGGCAGCAAAACCGCGTTCGGCGATCTCGTCCATGCGCTCGGAGCGGATCTGCACCTCCACGTAGCGTCCTTCCGGGCCCAGCACGGTGGTGTGCAGGGATTCGTAGCCGTTGGCCTTCGGGTTGGTGATCCAGTCCTTCAGCCGCTCCGGCACCGGCTTATACTGGTCGGTCACGATCATATATACGTGCCAGCACAGTACCCGCTCGTCCGTTTCGGGCGGGGCGTTCACGATGATGCGAATGGCGAAGAGGTCGTAAATATCTTCAAAGGGGACGTTTTTCGACTTGATCTTGTTCCAGATCGAGTAGATGCTTTTGGGCCTTCCGGTGATGCGGGCCTCGATGCCCAGTTCATCCAGCGAACCTTGCAGCGGCTCGGTAAAAATGTCGATGTACGACTTCCGGGCGCGTTTGGTCTGCGCCAGCTGCTCGGCGATGTCGTGGTATTCTTCCGGGTGGCTGATCTTGAGGCAAATATCCTGAAACTCGGTTTTTAACGTGTTCAGGCCCAGGCGGTGGGCCAGCGGTGCGTAGATCGTGCTGGTTTCGGCGGCTATTTTGCGCTGTTTCGACTGCACCATGCTGTTGATGGTGCGCAGATTATGCAGGCGGTCGGCCATTTTGATGAGCACGACCCGTACGTCGAAAAGCATGGCTTTCAGCACCTTGCTGATATTTTCGGCCTGCGGGCTTTCCTTGTCCTTCATTTCGTCGAGCTTGGTCAGACCCTCGACAATGCGTGCCACGCGGTCGCCAAACCGTTCCCGGATCTCTTCCAGGCTGATCGAAGTGTCCTCCACCACATCGTGCATCAGCGCACAGGCCGCAGCGGTCGGCCCCAGACCGATCTCTTCCACGCAAATGCGCGCCACTTCGATGGGGTGGAGAATGTAAGGCTCCCCCGATTTGCGCCGTTGCTGGCTGTGCGCCGCGCGCGCCAGCTCGAAAGCATCGCGCAGAATGCGTTCGTCCGCCGGCAGCAGGGTGCTCTTAAAAGCCCGCAGCAAACGATCAAACGCCGCCTGCACCTGGGTCCGCTCTTCTTCCTGCACGGTAATCGTGATTTCCTCTTCCTGTAACATGATGATTCTTACTGTATTATATACATTGCCCGGCCGATAAACAAAGTTAACGCAAAGTTTTTCCCATTTATCGCCCTTTGGGGCTTGTTAACGGTTTTTCTCACCACTTTCCTTTCGCTTTTCAGCGAAAACATTACTTTTGCCCTCCTTTTGGGAAAACAGCCCTTTTGGATGGAACGATTCCCCTTGGTCGATCAATATACAGGATTAAACAACGGTAAGGGGTCAAGCGTTTTCAAGATCGTTTTTTAGGCGGGCGTGGCGAAATTGGTAGACGTACCAGACTTAGGATCTGGCGCCGCGAGGCATGGGGGTTCGAGTCCCTCCGCCCGCACTACGCTTGTAGGCATAGGGGCTGGTGAAAAACGAGGGCGGCGTTGCAGAGCAGCACCGCCCTCTGTTTTTTGTCTTTTACCCACAT
>JBKJKS010000676.1:0-6079 GCA_046597295.1 Saprospiraceae bacterium | reverse complement strand
ACATCCTGGTCGACCGCGACGAGGACGGCTACCTGCTGCAGATCTTCACCAAACCCGTGCAGGACCGCCCGACGGTGTTCTACGAGATCATCCAGCGCCGGGGCGCCAAATCCTTCGGAAAGGGCAATTTCAAGGCGCTGTTCGAGGCGATCGAGCGGGAGCAGGAGTTAAGGGGGACGCTGTAGGGGAATGATGAATGCCCTTGCTCGCATCATCCTACTCACCCTTAAAAACTGATGTTACGCACGATATACATTCAAACGCCACACGTTTACGAAACTTTCAGAGTTTCGTAAACGTGTGGCGTTTGAATGCCTAGTCAAAGCAGAGTGATTCTGAGCGTGTTGTGTCTTGTCGAAAATTACAACGCCATTACATTTCAGCATCTTGCCAGCATTATAATTCCTAAGAATATACCACTTATTGAACCAGTAATTGCTCGAATGGTCCTTAACATACCTAATTTGCTACGTACCCTGATTGAAATTATTAATAAAAAACTGCCTAAAGAAGAAAAAAGACTCTGGTGGTTTTCTTGTGTTCTCTGAATAAACTTTCAATCGTTAAATTATTTAGTATACTCAAATTTATTGAAAAATGCTTTAGTGCAAATATGCCATATAAAATTAATAAAACTGCGCTAATCAGTCTCATTCGAGGAACGGAAGATTACATGTGCCACTTTGCAAGAGTCCAAATGGCAAGTCCTATTCCAAATAACAAGAATATCAGGCCTTCTAAGTTAGGAAAGTTCATATTTGAAAATTTGCTATTTTGGTGGGTTGGATGGCAGCGATTCTCGGTTTGGAAGAGATGTCATTTTTTGAGGCACGAAAAAGGTGACATCTCGGCATGTTTTTGAGATTTCACCCCTCCATACTTCCGGGATGACACCTCAAAAACGCGCCTCATTAACCAAACCACGAATCACTGGGCCGCTTGCCTGTAAATTACACCCTATCTACAGGCGTCGGTGTACAAACAGCGCTAAATAAAAATGGCCCCACCGTACCAACACGGCGGGGCCATTCAGGCCAAAAAGCAACCCACCTTTTAATTCCGGTTAGAAGCCTTCAAATATTTCTCCAAAGCTACAGCGATGGATGGCGCGTCCGGCGTACCGGCCTGGATCTGCACGGTCATGCCGCGTTCGGTGACGGCTTTCTGGGCCGAGGTGCCGAACACGCAGATGCGCCGGTCTTCCTGCCGGAAATCGGGAAACTGATCGAACATAGACTTGATCTCCAGGGCCGAGAAAAAAGCGATGATGTCGTACTTGATGTCCTTCAGATCCAGGATGTTGTTGTTCACCGTCCGGTACATGACGGCTTCCTGGATCGGCACTTTCAGGTCTTTGAAAAAACGCGTCACCTCCGGATTGCCCTGATCGCTACAGGGCAGGAAGAATTTTTCCTCCTTGTTGCGGGTCACGTACGATTTCAGTTCGAGGATGGACTTCGTGCCGTTGAACACCTTGCGTTTGCGGAACATGATAAATTTCTGCAAATAATTGGCAATCGCTTCCGTAGCACAGAAGAACTTGGTGTCTTCGGACATTTTGATCCGTAACTCGCCACACAGCCGGAAAAAGTGATCCACGGCATTTTTGCTGGGAAACACGATGGCGGTGTAATCATTGGGATAAACCCGGTTTTTGCGGTATTCTTTTTCGGTGAGGCCCTCCACGGTGACGAAAGGCACGAAATCAATGTGGACTCCAAATCTTTTTTCCAGGTCGTCGTAAGCAGCGCGCTGGACGGGTGTGGGTTGAGAGATGAGGATGTTCTGTACTTTTTTTTGGGCGGTGCTTTCCTGAACAGGTGCAGCGGTTGCAGACATTCGGGACTGTGTTTATGTGAAATTTGTCATGCGTGGTCCGTGATCCGTTGGTACGTGGTCGATGGCAGTACGTTTCCGAACGCGCATTTTCCAGTGGGGTGCCGTACTAATTCGATTGATTCAACACCAATTTCAAGAGCAGCAAAACCGGTGCGATTTCAACCGTGCAAAGGTACAATAAAAAGTGAAATTGATCGGTAGCCAATATTTTGACGCCGATGGCCGAGGAACGTAACGCGCGGTAGGCATAAAAAATAGCCACCAGACCGAGCGTCCAGAACACCAGCAGATCGCGGAGGTCGGTAGCGAAAGCCAGGAGCAGATTGAAGGGCACCAGGAACAGCCCCAGCACGCAATTGAATATGATAATCAAGAAGTTATAACGACGTATTTCCTTTCGCACGGGAAAGAGCCAGCCCACCAGTTCGAGAATGAAGTGTTTGAACAAAAACATGGCGGCGGCTCCGCCGATGCACAGCAATAAAAACGGAAAGTTGTTGAACACTTCATTTCTAAAGTACCGGATCACCAGGAAGATAAACATACCGGCATTGAGGACAAAACTTCCGTAGAGCAAATAGTAAGGCGTACTGCCCACCAGTCCGGAAGCCTCCCGCTGGGCCAGCAGGAGTGCGTTTTCTTTCAGGAAACCCCGCCAGGCCTTGGCCACGATGCCCCGCTTGAAGGCGATAGCGAAAGTGAGAAAGCCAAACATGGCGATCAGCGTAAAGAACACCGCCCGGGTGGAAAGACCGCCACCGCGGGGCAGGATGGAAAAAGGCCGAAAAGGCTCGATGCTGTTTTCACTCAAGCCCCTGGATGCTCCCGGTATCCGGTGCGCGATCACATCGAAGGGATTGACTGCGGCGCTCACCGTGCCGGCCACGGTTTCCGTCGGCAGGCGGGAACGGATTTCAAAGGGGTTGGCAGCATTCTGCCCGCTCCCCTGCGCAGCCAAAATCAGCCAAAAGGCCCCCAGAAATACCAGCCGGATCATGCGGTAAAGATACGTCAGTTCTTTTCCTACTTTTGCCCGCTTTGAGGAATACATGCTTCCTCTCAACAACTACATCATTTTCAACACCCGCCACCATCTCAACACCCTCAACAGTTTTTAGTATATGAAAATAGACGTCATCCTCGGCCTGCAATGGGGCGACGAGGGGAAAGGCAAAATCGTGGACTACCTGGCCAACGACTACGATATCGTCGCCCGCTTTCAGGGTGGCCCCAATGCCGGTCATACCCTGCAGTTCGGCGGCAACAAGTACGTCCTGCACACGGTGCCCTCGGGCATTTTCCGCGCCGGCCTGCTCAACCTGATCGGCAACGGCGTGGTACTCGATCCGGTCCTGTTCGAGCATGAGCTGCGGGAATTATCGCAAAGTCAGGTGCAATTTCATGACCGCCTGCTGGTGTCCCGCAAGGCGCACCTCATTTTGCCCACCCACCGCTGGCTGGATGCCGCCAGCGAGGCCCATAAGGGTGCCGCCAAGATCGGTTCCACGCTCAAAGGCATCGGTCCGACGTATATGGACAAGACCGGCCGCAACGGCCTGCGGGTCGGCGACATCATGCTGCCGCAGTTCCGCGAGCAGTACGAAGGACTGAAAACCAAGCACCTGGAGCTGTTGAAAATATACCCCGACGTGGCGTTCGATCTGGCGGCGGAGGAAAATCTCTGGTTCGCCAGCCTGGATACCCTGCGCCGCCTGCCGCTGGTCGACTGCGAATACTACCTGCACGAAGCACTGAACGCCGGCAAAAAGGTGCTGGCCGAAGGCGCCCAGGGCGCCATGCTCGACATCGATTTTGGCACCTATCCCTTCGTTACGTCGTCCAACACCATCACCGCCGGCGTTTGCACCGGCCTGGGCATAGCGCCGCAGCGCATCGGCCGGGTCATCGGCATTACCAAGGCTTATTGCACCCGGGTGGGCGGCGGTCCCTTTCCCACTGAGCAGGACAATGCGACCGGCGTACGGCTGCGGGAAGAAGGCGCGGAATTTGGCTCCACGACCGGACGGGCCCGCCGCTGCGGCTGGATCGACCTGCCGCAACTGCGCTACACCATACTGCTCACCGGCACCACGGAGATCTGCATGACCAAGATCGATGTGCTCAATTCCTTCGCCGAAGTGCAGGCTGCCACGCACTACCACTACGACGGCCGGCCGCAGACCAATCTGCCCTACGACCTGTGCCGCACCGATGTGGCCCCCGTGTTCAAAACCTACGCCGGCTGGCAGCAATCCCTCGAAGGAGCCGCCACCTTCGACGATCTGCCCGCTCCGACCCGGGTTTTTTTGCAGGATCTGGAAGATTACCTGGGCGTACCCATCCGGATGGTCTCCACGGGGCCGGAGCGCGAAAAATTGATCGTCCGCTAAAAACAGGCGCGCAAGAATTTGCGTACTGCCCTAAAATACAGACTTTAGCGGCGGCGGACGTCGCCAGCCGCCACACTTAACCCATCTTTTTCCGCAATCCATTCTACTGTATGATCGGCGCCGGCTGTCTGTTTGCAGCCGGCGTTTTTTTATGGCTACCGTCTCTCACCCGCTCACGTCTCTCCCCACTTTGGACTATTGGCAATACCACCTGCGCACCCGGCCGGACACCACTGAAATCGTGCTGGCTTATCTGTCCGACGCGCCGTTCGACACTTTTGAAGAAATTGAAACCGGCCTGTACGCCTACCTGCCCGCTGCCGCCGATGCCATAGCAACGGAACAGCTGCTGGCCGAACTGGCGGAACAGTTTGATTTTACCTGGGAAAAGATCTTTGTGCCCGGACAGAACTGGAACGAGATCTGGGAGAGCAATTTCCATCCGGTGGTGGTCCACGATTTCTGTGCGGTGCGCGCCGATTTTCACGCGCCGATCCCGGGCGTACGCTACGAATTGGTGATCAATCCGAAGATGGCTTTCGGATCGGGGCACCACGAGACGACCTGGCAGTGCCTCGCCGCCCTGGAGCACCTGCCGGTAGCGGGGGCGCGGGTACTGGACTACGGCTGCGGCACCGGCATTCTGGCCATTCTGGCCGCCAAGCTGGGGGCTACCGAGCTGGAAGCGGTGGATATAGAAGCCGAGTCGTACCGCAATACGCTGGAAAATTGCCAGATCAACAACGTCCGGAACGTGACGGCGCGTTGCGGCCAGCTGGCCGACGTGCAGGGCCGCGACTTCGATGGTATCCTGGCCAACATCAACCGCAACGTCCTCCTGGATTCCCTGCCCCGGCTGGCCGAATTAACGCGGCCCGGCGGCTGGTTACTCGTTTCGGGCATTTTGGAACAGGATGAGGCAATCGTGACGGAGACCGCTACGGCCAGCGGTTTTGAAAAACAGCGCCAGACCCAGCGCGGCAACTGGATCTGCGTGGAATTCCGGCGTCAAATAAAGAAGGAAGCCAGCGGCGCCAGGGTGTATTGAAAAAAATTGGCCTTGCGCTGGCGCTTTTTCTGGAGTTTGGTCAGTGGCGGCACCTTGACCCTGGTCTCTTTGACCTTACCCCGGAACTGAACCGAGCGCAGTAGGTTATTCTCCATCAGGCGCGTATGCTCGTCGGCCAGGCGCGGTTCCTGCACCCAGGCGGCCACTTCGGTATTAAAATTCTGCGACTTGGACTCGAGGTTATAGCTGCCGATCAAAGAAATGCTGCTGTCGATCACGAAAGCCTTGGTATGCACCATTTTCTGGCCGCGGAACTCCCAGATCTCGACCCCCCGGCGTTTGTAACGCCCGCGCTTCATCTGGTAAACGGCATGCAACATCGGTACGTCGCTGGTGTAGCCGGAGTTGGTCAGCAGCCGGATGCGCACACCGCGTTTATGCGCTGCTTTCAGGGCCCGTGTCCAACTGCGCGTCGGGATGAAGTAGGCATTTTCGATGTCGATCGTGCGCTTGGCGCCACTCACCAGGGCCAACATGGCCTCGGTGCAGGCATGATCTTTCCGCCGGCGCCGGACGGTTTTTTTGCCTTTTTGCTCATAGAAATTATCATGGAGGAATTGCACCGGCTGCCGGGCGGAGACGGCGCCCTGGTGCCAGTCGCGCCGGGTTTTCAGGGAAATACGCAATCGCTGGCGCAGCATTCCCGGCGCTTCGGCCAGCATTTTGCGCCAGTAGGCCCGTTTTTCATCGGTCAGCTGACGCACTTTTTTACCCTCTACTCTGGGGTAATCCCACATATCGTAAAAATGCCGCCGGGCCGTACCCACCGCGCCGGTATCGC
>JBKJKS010000264.1:0-2608 GCA_046597295.1 Saprospiraceae bacterium | reverse complement strand
CTTTGGACAGCTTGGCGCCGATCTCAGTGAGGGCCGGGCCATAGTTCACGCCCTGCCCATCGATCTGGTGGCAGTTGGCACAGTGCTGATCAAAGAGCAGCTGGCCGGCGGCGGCATCGCCCGCCAGTTTGGTCAGCACGGCGAGTTCTGGCACCGGCTTCGCTGTATTGGCCTGGCTGCCGCCGAGATAGCGCTGGGCTTCAAGGCGCACGGGCATGCGCCAGGCATTACTCACGCCTTGTACGGCGGCGGGTATGAATTTGGCCGCTATCTTTTTTTGCTTTAACAGCTGGAGCACCCGCTCCTCGCCCCCCCAGGAGTTGCCGAGGTACTCAAACGCCGTACGGCGCAGCACCTCGCTGCCCTTTGGGTCAAAAGCGGTTTTTTCCAGCATAGTCAGTTGTTGCTGACCACCGGCATAGCGGATGGCATCCAACAGGGCCAGGTTTTGCGCTTCATCGCTGTGGTTTTGCAGGGCTTTGCCGAACAAGGCTGCCCCACCCGGACTGGCCAGCAGGACCTCGGCGGCTTTATGACGGTCCCGGTTTTCCAGGACCATGGTAAACAGCCGACCCTGCTCCTCGGGCAACTGGTAGCGCCCGGCAAATTCCAGGTAGTCGGCGCCCTGCAGACCGGCCATGAGCTGGCGGAGCGCTGCCTTGGCTTCCGGATTGGTTTTGACGAAGGCGGCGTCCAGGTGGCGCAGGGCCAGGCGTTGCTGGTCGGGTTGTGCGGCGCTGCTTTTTACCATCCCCAGCAGCACGGTGGAGGCGGCTTTTTTGTCATCCTGGAAATCGAAGGCGCGGAAATAGCGCAGCCGCTCGGCCAGCGGCACCTGCCCGTCGGTGGCGAGCTGGCCGAGCAGCGGTGCGGCGGCAGCGGCGCGGGCGCGCCAGATAAGATCACGCTGGGCCGCCGTGTACTGCCGGCTGTCGGTGGGCAGCGTGCGGGCATAGGCCGCGAAGTAAGCCGGCCAGTTGCCATCGGCGCCGATGCCCAGGGCTTCCAGGTACCAGCGGTCGCGGCCGTCGTGCCGGCGGGCCAGTTCGGCCCAAAGCCCCGGTGCGGCCGGGTCTTTCGAGTGGCGCAGGGCCAGGGCGCATTCGCGCAGCACCTGGCGGCTGGTGTCACCGGCGAGCATTTGTACGATCCCGAGCACCGGTGCGCAACCTTGCCGCGCAGCGCGCAGGGCGGCCACGCGCAGGTCCGGCAGGCCATCCCGGGCGGCTTCGCGGACGTGGCGTTCGCCGTTTTTGCCTTTGGCCAGCAGCCAGAAAACGCGGGCCCGCAGGGTTGGATCGGCTTTTTTGATCCAGGCATTTTCCAGCGCCGGTTCCGCCTGGGCATCCATCCGGTGCAGGGCGTTCCAGGCCCGGTAGCGTACGGAGAGGTTGGCGTTCTGTAGCGCGACCAGGGCGGTCAGGGGCGAGCTATAGTCGAATGTTGGCACCACATATTTGGCTTCCGCGGGTGGCGCCACCCGGAACACCCGGCCCCGGTTCTGATCGCCGGCCGCATGCCCGCCCACACCGGGATCGTACCAGTCGGCGACGAACAGCGAACCGTCCGGAGCGACGCACACGTCGCAGGGACGGAACCATTGGTCCACCTTGCTTTCTAATATGTTGACGATCTGCGCCTTATAGCCTGCTCCCTCCGGTGTTTTGACATAGGCGCGCACCACGTTGCGGCCCGCTTCGGCGTGGATGGGCTGATTCCGGTACACTTTCGGCAGCAGGTCGCCTTCGTACACGCACATGCCGCAGGGCGAACCGGAGCCGGTCTGCAGTACGTTGGGCACTACGCCGGGATCGTTCAGGTGCCAGTGGCGGCGGGGTATTTCGGGTTCGAGATTGGTGCGGTTCACCTGCCAGCCCGCACCAGTCATTTCGTCGGTGTAGCCATAGTTGCCGTAGTCCATGACGTAGTTGATGCGGACGCCCTGGTTGCCATCGTCGTCATTGTCACTTTGCCACATCGTCCCGTAGCTGTCGAGCGCCACTTCGTAGTTGTTCCGGAAATTATGCCCCAGCACCTCGAAATGGGTGAAATCGGCGTCGCAGCGAAATACCATGCCCTGGCGGTAGTGCTTGGGGTCCACCGGTTTACCGTCCTGGTCTTTAATGGGCTGGTTGTTTTTATCCCGCAGCTGCTCGCCGGCATTGCCGAAATTGAAATAGAATTTGCCGTCCGGCCCGAACACGACGGCGTGCAGGCCGTGGTCATGCTGCGTTCCCCCCACCCCTTGCAGCACAATTTCCTTACGGTCGGCCTTATCGTCGCCATTATCATCGGTGAACAGCCACAGGTAGGGGCTTTGCGAGACCAGCGCCGCATTGCCCATGACCCAGATGCCCAGCGGAGAAGCCACCTCCGGGCCTTGGTAAAAAACGGTGTTTTTATCGGCCTTGCCGTCGCCATCCTGGTCTTCGAGGATCAGGATGCGGTCGCCGGCGGGGTGGACGGGGTTCCCGTTGATTTCCGGGCGATAGTTATAGGCTTCGCAGAGCCACACGCGGCCCCGGTCGTCCACGTCCAGGTTGGTGGGGTTGGTCAGCACTGGCTCGGAGGCGAACAGCTGCACGGCCAGGCCATCGGCCACCACCAG
>JBKJKS010000062.1:0-5875 GCA_046597295.1 Saprospiraceae bacterium | reverse complement strand
CCAACCGCTTCGATCCGGGTGAGGTGCGGGATGTCCACGGTGGCCCAGGTCTGATCGGGGCGTTGCACGAGAAAGGGCACATCCACCACTTGCAGCATGGGTACATCATTCAGGCTGTCACCCACGGCGGCAAAACGAAGGTCATTGGGAACTGCCTGGCGAAAGAGGCTCATCATCCACTGCACTGTCCGCCCCTTGTTCACGGCCTCCGACTGCACTGCATAAAACCTTCCGCCCCGACTCAAACTGAATCCGTCCGGCTTTAAACGTTGGCCAATATCTACCGCCTGGTCTTCCTGCAAGGGCGAAAGCAGGGTCTCCGTAAACCAGCGTTCCCGGGCGCGACCGAGCGCATCACCGGCCAGTCCGGTGGCAGCCGCCAGTTCGGCATCGGAAGCATCCGCGTATCCGCGTACTTCCGGGAGCTGGGCCAGTGCAGCCCGCAGCGTAACCGCATCGGCATGCGCGAAAACCACTATATCGTACCCCTGTTCGCGCCGCGCCACCGGGTACAGGTTTTCTGAAAAAAAACCCTGCGGAATGGCCGCTGCGCTGCCGTTTTCAAAGATAAAGGGTTGATATATACCTAATTGGCCTTGCAGGTGCCGTTGTTCCGCAAAGGTCTTGGACGAGCAAAAGACCAGTGGAATGCCCCGATTGGCCAGTTGTTGCCGGGCTTCCCGGCTTCCCTCGGTGCGGTAGCTGTGGTGGTCGATCAGGGTGCCATCCAGGTCGGTGAACACCACGAGCGAGCGGTCGGTTGGAAGGTCGGTCGGAGTCATGCCGGCGTAAAATTTCCATGTTTGGCCCAATCCAGCTGGCGGGCAGCGGCCTTAAAATCAATGCTGGAAAGCACAGGGTACTGGCGGAGTTTTATGGGTTCGGCATTTTTACGAATGATCTTCAGGCGGTGCAGCTCCCCAGAAATTTCTTTTTTCAGGATAGCCGGGCAAATGTCCGAGTGCCAGAGCACGGAGAGGGAGTATTCGATCATTTCATTAATATGGTCGTCGCCTTTGGCCGCATCGTGCAGGTGCGGGTTGCGCGACTCGATCTGGAAGATCTCCACTCCGCTTTTCATGATTTCCGGAGCAGGCGTGGGCAATACGCCGCCAAACTTTTCCAGCAGGCTGACAAAATGGTGCGTTTCCACGGAAAATCCGGTCGAATAGTCGAGCGCCAGGGCCAAAGGCATAGACAGGGCATGCTCGCCGGCATTGCCGGTGCAGAGCACGTCGGTTTCATAGCCGGTAAAATGGCTGAGGAACTGGTTGAGGTATTGGTTGGTGATGCGCGACACACGACCCCATTTGGTAAAAACCAGTCCGGAACCCACCACTTTGGGTTTGCTGTGCCATTGAATACGCACCATGGAATAAGGCGTCTGGGCCTGGGCAAGCCCGGCAGAAAAAATGCGCACGTACTCCAGTACGGCGCCTGGAAAATAATTATCCGAGTCAATGAAGCCCACGTATTTTTTGCCTGCCAGATGGGCCAGGGCTATACCGGCCAGCATGCCCTCGGCCTTGCCGTGCCGTATTAAGCCCTCCTCATCCAGCAGCTGCAGGTAACCGCCTGCACGGAACATTTGGGCCAGCTCGGGCGAGCGTTGGTGGGCGATGAGGTACTTTTTTTTCGCGTAGCGGCAAAAAGTATCCACCATGCCCCGCTCCATCCGGTAACGATCAATCGGCTCCGTTTTGCTATTGGAGAGGATAATAGGCAGGCATACGTGCGGAATGCCGCACAAAACGCCTTCCAGCAAGCGCAGCCGCTCATTCTTCACCGGGATGACGATGGCCATGTCCTTTTCGATCTCGTGCAGCCGTTCGTGGGGGATTTGCTGAATAACGTGAAAACGGCTGTCAAATTCGGCATCCATACCGTGGCCACCATCGAGCTCGTATATTTTCTGGACTTTGTGAAAGAGGTTGGCACCAAATCGTTCGGTGTTCGTCGGTATTTCAATGCGCATTTCTTCTGTTTTTTAGATTTAATAACAGCCCACACATCAGATGTTTTTCATCCGGGCGAAGGTAAGTAACCGGGCGATTATCAGCCCTTTTTAGAAATCCATAAGGAGACAAATGGGTGATTTATAGCCTACTGCAATGCAAGGCGCTCCCCCCGGCTAAAGCACGGGGGTTAGTCATTTCGATTAAAGTATTGATAGGCAATATGCAGTAACTCTAATCATAGAAAACCTGATGTCCGTCAGGTTTTGGCACACGGCCAGCCACGAACTTTGGACTATTATAACTTCCACCAGGCACACCCATTTTCTAACCGTCCAAAACAAATCAATATGGATAATATAATTTATGAAACCGTTCGTTTCACTGGCAGCGAACACCTGGAACAGTTTACCCGTAAAAAGATGAATCTTATTTTCAACAAAATCTCCAACGTCCAGCGGGCCGAGGTGACCCTCTATGAAGGGGCCAGCGGCAATCTGGAAAACCAGTTCTGCGAAATCCAGCTGACGGTGCCGGGCAACACGATATTTGTGAAAAAAATGCCGCTGTGTACGAGCAGGCCATCCGGCTGGCGGTAGCGGCGGTGCAAAAAATCATTCGGCGGCGAAAAAAACAGGGAGAATAACGGAAATTGCGCCCTATGGAAACTTTTGAACTCGTCACGCTGCTCATCGTGCTCTGTGCCGCGCTGGCGTACATCAACTACCGCTTCATCCGGCTGCCCAAGGTGATCGGTTTGCTGGTCTTATCCCTGGGTTTGTCCACCATGGTATGGGTCAGCAACCACATTTTCCACCTGCAACTGGCCGCTGCGCTCGAAAAGGTGATCGTACAGCTGGATTTCACCAAGGTGCTGCTGGAAGTGATGTTGTGCTTCATGCTCTTTGCCGGATCGTTCCATTCTGACACCGAGGCGATTCGCCGGGAGGCAAAATCCATCGGCATTATGGCCGTATTGGGCACCATCTTAAAAACGGTGGTGGTCGCCGGCATGCTTTATGCCTGCTCCCGGTGGCTGGGTACGCCCATCGAGTGGATATACTGTTTATTATTTGGGGCCTTGATCGCACCGACCGACCCGATTGCCGTACTGGGTATTCTCAACCGCACGAAGGTGCCGGAGCGCATCAAGACGAATATCATCGGCGAGTCGCTGTTCAACGACGGCGTCGGGATTGTGATCTTCCTGACCATCCTCGAGATTGTGGAACAGGGTACTGCGTCGTTCACCGTGGGCGGTATGTTGCTGCTTTTTGCCCAGGAGGCGGTGGGCGGCATCTTATTGGGCGCTGCGCTGGGGTATGGCGCTTTCCTGTTGCTGCGTTCCATTGACGACTATGAAACGGAGGTGCTCATCACGCTGGCCATCGTCATGGGTGGTTACCTGCTGGCCAACCAGCTACACGTCTCCGGGCCGCTGGCTATGGTGGTGGCCGGACTGGTCACCGGGGCCCAAAAGTCCCGAAAAGAAGCTATGAGTGACACCACGGAACGCTATATGGATCATTTCTGGGAATTGCTGGATATGGGCCTGAACGCTATTTTATTTCTGCTCATCGGGCTGCGCCTCATCGGCTTAGAGTTTAGTGTTCAACTGTTGCTGCTGGGTATGGTGGGCATCCTGATCATGTTACTGGCACGTTTTATTACCATCAGACTACTGTCCACCCTTTTTCACAAAACCATTGGCACCACCCGCCGCGAGCAAAATATCGTGATCTGGAGTGGGCTGAAAGGCGGGCTTTCGCTGGCTATGGCGCTTTCCATCCCCAGTATACCCGTAAAAGAACCGATTGTTTTTATCACTTATTCCATCGTGCTGTTTTCCATTATTGTCCAGGGCCTGACCATCGAATGGGTGGCCCGCCGGAATACGAGCGATTGATCATCCGGAAAAATTATGACTGATCTGCCTGTTTACGCTGAGCCTGCGGGGACCGGAAACCTGGTGGCGGCAGCGAAAAGCGTTTTGAAAAATAACCTCCTCGGCACCTTTACCAAGCCTGCTCCCACCCTATATCCCCATCAATGGAACTGGGACGCGGGATTTATCGCCCTCGGGTACGCACGTTCCGATTTCCGTCAGGCCTGCGCAGAAATGACCGCCCTTTTTCGCGGGCAATGGGCCAATGGCATGGTGCCACAGATCGTGTTTTCGGTCGAAAACGTGGGCAAGTATTTCCCGGGTTATTTTTTCTGGCAGACCCGGGGCGTGCCTGGGAAACCCCGGAACACCCGGACTTCGGGCATCACCATGCCGCCCGTCCACGGATTTATCCTGAACCGCTTGTTACAACTTGCCCCCGACACGAAGGCGGCCCGGCCTTTCTTTCGACGGATGTTTGAGCGCGTATTGTTGCTGCAACGATATTACTACGAATACCGCGACCCCGGGCGCGAAGGCCTGGCTTTCATTTGTCACCCCTGGGAATCGGGTATGGACAACCTGCCCACCTGGGAAGAAGTTTTTACCCAGATACATTTCGATCCTGCGGAGGTGCCCCCTTATGAACGCCTCGATCTGAAACACGTGGATGCCCCTTATCGCCCGCGAAAAGCCAGTTACGACCGCTATATTTATCTGGTGAATCGGCTGCGTCAACAACGCTACCGGGAACCGGAGATCTGGAACGACTACCCTTTTCAGGTGCAGGAGCCGATGTTCAACGCCATCCTCAGCCACAGCAATGAAGCCCTCCTCGAACTCGGCCAATGGCTGGGGCGCGATACCGGGCAGCTCCGCGAATGGCATACCCAGACCAACCGGGCACTCCAGGCCAAACTTTGGGATGACCGCCAGGGTATTTATGTTTCCTACGACCGGGTGCATCGCCGGCACATTCCGGTCGTCACGGCGGGCGGCCTGATGCCGCTGTTGTGCGCTGCGCCCACTGCCGATCAGGCGGCCCGCATGGTCGCCCTGTTGCAAAGCCCCACTTTTGCCGGCACCCCGGAAAATCCAGCCTGGCTATGCCCCTCCACCGCACTCGATGAACCGGGCTTCGATCACTGTCGCTATTGGCGCGGTCCGGTCTGGATCAATATGAACTGGCTGTTATTCCATGGATTACAGCGGTATGGGCAGCCGGCCCTGGCGGCGCGACTGCGTTCCGAATCGCTCGAGCTGGTGCGTAAATATGGTTTCTGGGAATATTACAATCCCTGGAAAAATCTGCCCGCCGGAGAAGCCAGCGGGGGATATGGGTCCAATCAGTTCTCCTGGACGGCGGCCCTGACGCTGGACTGGTTGGGAGCGTGAAATTACCCAAGGGTATAGGCGTGTTTAGATTACAGTCAGTCCATTTTTAAATATGCACCAAGCCATGAAAGAGCAACTAATTAACGAAAGAAGAAAACTTCTTACTTCAATAGAAAAACTTTTGGAAGGTCCAATGATTTTCTTAGGCTTTGTATGGCTTGTTCTATTGGTGATTGAATTGATATGGGGCTTGAATAAACCACTTGAGTATGCAAGCTTAACAATCTGGATTATTTTTATTATTGATTTTTTTACCAAATTTATTTTAGCACCGGTTAAAGTTGATTTTTTCAAAAAGAACTGGTTAACTGTTATCTCCCTTATTATTCCTGCTTTAAGGGTCTTTCGTATTTTTAGATTTGTTCGTTTGCTGCGCGGCTTAAGAGGCATCAGGCTTGTCCGAATTGTTTCTTCTTTAAACAGAGGCATGAAAAGCCTGGGTGCGACAATGAAACGGCGAGCATTTGGTTATGTTTTTATGATTACGCTTATAGTAACTTTTGCAGGTGCAGCCGGTATGTATGCGCTTGAAAATCCAAATGCAGGTTTTGATAGTTACGGTATGGCATTATGGTGGACAGCAATGCGGGTAATAACTGCAGGTAATGAATTTAATCCTTCCACGCCTGAAGGCAGAGGA
>JBKJKS010000015.1:0-5447 GCA_046597295.1 Saprospiraceae bacterium | reverse complement strand
CGATTACGATGGCCTAGTGGAAAGCCCGGAGGCGGAGGTACTGCGGGCAGAACACCGGGAGTGGCTGGAAAAGGCGCTGGGCCAGATCGGCGAACGCTGCCGCCAGCTGCTGCAGTTGTACCAATTGGATTATTCAATGGAAGAAATCACCAAAACCATGCACTACGCAAATCCCGACGTTGCCAAAAAAGAAGCCTACCGCTGCCGGATGCGGTTCCGGGAATTACTGGAACAGGTGCCCGCGTGGAAGGACCTTCTCAACCTGCCTTGATCATGTATCCGGACGAAATCATTTTTCATCAAATAGACGATTACCTGCGCGACCGCCTGTCGCCTGCGGAGCGCGCGGCCTTCGAGTCCACGCTGGCGGCCGATGAGTCGCTGGCGGCACTGGTCCGCCGGCAGGAACAGGAGAACCAGGCCCTGGAGGTGCTGGCCGAGCGGGACCTGCGCGTGCGGATGAACGCCTGGGAACGCGAGGTGCAGGCGCCGCCTACGCTGCAGCCCGCCGGTGGCCGCTACCGCCAGGACTGGATGCGCTGGGCCGTCGCCGCGATGCTGGTCATCGCCGCCGGCTGGTGGATGATTCAACGGGTGACGCCGGTGGAAGAAGCGCCGGTGGCGGTGCAACCCGACGTCCCGGTCACGCCACCTACGACGGTACCGAATACGACCACGACGCCCAGGACTACACCAGCGCCCGCCCGCCCGGACCGCCCCGCCGGCACCCGGCCGCCTAAAGAGGTGATCGCAGATGCCCCGACTCCGGCCCCACCCGTCCCGGCTAAAAAACCGACCGATTACGCCGCCCTCGCCGATGAATTTTACCGGGAACGCGATTTTGTAAATAACAGGACCGGTAGCGGCATCACTAAAGGGCTGGTGGTCAAAGAGTTGCTCGGACATTCCCTGCTGAAAAGCCGCAAGTACGATGCAGCCATCACGGCCTTCCAGGAACTGAGCCGAAGCGGTAAACAGCCCTACGCCGACCGGGCGGAGTGGGCCCTGGCCCTGACCTACCTGCACCAGATGCCGCGGCGCAGCGGCGCTTTGAATCAGGTGTTGCGGAATATTACGACCCGGCCGGATCACCCTTTTTATAGCCGGGCGAAGGTGTTGCAGGGACGGCTGGGGGAAAAGTAGGTACCCGATCAGGTAGTGTCACATTTTGAGTGATTTTGTCATGCAGAGCCGTAAGGCGTGGCATCCGAGGGCATAGCCCGAAATAGTTCCTATTCATTATTAGACGGCCTTCGGCCGCAGATGCCACGCCTACGGCTCTGCATGACAAACTCAAAATGGTTGAAAGCAGGAAAGGATTATCACGCACAAAGTGGCACCACTCCCAATCTTATCAGGGAATAAGCAACGGAGGCCTCCTGAAAGGCAAACAAAATCATGAATAGTAAGCTGGTTAAGTTTATACCTTTGCTAAAATCCGCCCCGTAACTTCGTTGCAAGCATGCAAACAATCAAACAAGCCACGGCAATTTGGAAAGCATTCGCTCAGGAAGTCGTCCCGATTGAGCCGCAGATCAATGACATTGACTTAAGTAATTTAGTGGGCAGTATTTACTGCCCCGGCCCCTGGTATTCATTCGTTTTTGCCATTAATGAAGGCAAATTCGCCAGTATGCACCAAAACGCGAAGCTCTTTTATGGGAAAGAGAACAGGGAGGTGGAGCTGTCGGATTTAATCGATCGTATCCATCCGGACGACCATGAATTTCGGCATCCGTTTTCCAGGCGGGAAATTGAAATCATCCGACTGATATCCGAAGGCTTGTCCTCCAACGGTATTGCCAAATCGCTGTTCCTCTCCCCGGCCACCGTACGGACCCACCGTCAAAATATCCTGGCAAAAGCGGGGTGTAATAAAAGTTCCGAATTGATTGCGTATTGCTTTCAACAAGGCATTCTGTAAGCCTTCCACCTGCCGCCCCACGAATACTGCAATTGCAGTATTGCAGGATGGACTTTACCGGTGGACATTTGCTCGTTCGAGGGCAACAGCTCTGCGCATATCCGCTAACCATTTATCGGACGGGATCGATCGGTTAGGGCGGAAAGACGACTAGTAATGGGGTGATGTATCCACCGCTATCCCCGCCAACCAAATAAAAACTACAGGAGTCATTCCGGAACTTTCCGGGATGACTTATTTTATTTAAGGGGCGGTACCCACCGGTTGCGCTCATAAGCCGGTACCGCAATACTTGCAGAACCGCGTATCCTGATCATGGCCTTTCCGGCCGCAGGTGTCGGCATTTTCGCCTTTCTGCCGCGCGGTCAGCCTTATCAATGACGAACTTTCCGGCATCCAGCTGGTTTTATTCGCCGGGGCGTCAGCGGGTGTTCCTATCCTGGTGTAGCTGGTTGTCGCCCCCCTTTAAGTGAAAAGCATGAAAATTCTCCTGACGGGCGTGACCGGTTATATTGCGCAACGGCTGTTACCGGTATTATTACAAAACGGACATCAGGTAGTCTGTTGTGTCCGCGATCGACACCGGTTTAATAATAAATATGCTTCCGAAAATATTCAGGTGATCGAGGCTGATTTTCTGGATCCGGCCAGTCTGCAGGCCATTCCCGACGATATAGACGTGGCGTATTACCTGATCCACTCCATGTCCACCCAGGAAGGCGACTTCGAACGGATGGAAGCCGATTGTGCCCGGAATTTCCGGGAACGACTGGAAAAAACGCAGGTCCGGCAGGTGATTTACCTCAGTGGTATTGTCAACGAAACCGTGCTCTCCAAACACCTGGCGTCCCGGAAGCAGGTAGAAAGTATTCTGGCCGATGCCCGTTTCGCGCTGACCACCTTGCGGGCCGGCATTATAGTCGGTTCCGGAAGCGCTTCTTTTGAAATTATCCGCGATCTGGTCGAAATACTACCCATCATGATCGCCCCGAAGTGGCTGAAGACCAGGTGTCAGCCGATTGCCATTCGCAATGTCGTGGAGTTTTTAAACGGGGTAATGGGTAAAACAGCAACGTATAATCAAAGCTATGACATCGGCGGACCGGATATACTCAGTTACAAAGAAATGCTCCTGCGTTTTGCCGCCGTCAGGGGACTGCAACGAAGAATATGGATCGTGCCCGTCATGACGCCAAAAATTTCCTCTTACTGGTTGTATTTTGTTACCTCCACGTCTTATGCCTTAGCCAGGAATCTGGTGAACAGCATGAAAGTAGAGGTCATTTGCGAGCCCAATAACCTGGCCTCCTTATTAGGGATTATCTTAATTGATTATAATACCGCTATCCAGATGGCTTTTGATAAAATCGGGCAAAACCAGGTCATGTCCAGTTGGAAAGATGCGCAAACCAGTGGTATTTTAAGGAAAGGTATTGCGCAATATATAGAAGTGCCGGTAAACGGCTGTTTTAAGGATGTCCGGGAACGACCCGTGGCGGATACGAACGATTCGCTTAATAAAATCTGGTCCATTGGTGGTCAAACCGGCTGGTACTATGGTCACTGGCTGTGGGAAGTGCGGGGATTTATGGACCAGCTGGTGGGTGGTGTGGGCATGCGCCGCGGCCGGCGAAGCGTCACCGACATCCATGCCGGCGAAACACTCGATTTCTGGCGGGTTTTGTTGGCGAGTAAGGCCGAAAAGAGGTTACTGTTGTACGCCGAAATGAAGCTGCCGGGGGAAGCATGGCTGGAATTTAAAATCGATGCTAATAATCTACTGACGCAGACGGCTACTTTCCGCCCGCTGGGGGTCCTGGGCAGAATGTACTGGTATGCCGTCTGGCCGTTTCACGGTTTTATTTTTAATGGGATGATCCGTAAGATCTCGAGCGCTGCGGCCAAGCCGGTTATCTGAAAGGGTACGCAATAACCTCACCAGACTAACGTCCCCACCATGCCCGCCGCCAGCGTCACGCCAATCCACTTTCCACCCGCATTGACCTGAAAATCAATGCTTTCCGCCCCCTCATTCAGCACGATCAGCACCGTCTTCCCCGCCGGCGTTCGGAAAGCCACGTTGGGCAGCTGTTCCGGCAGGTTGCTGCCGATCCGCACCGAGCCGGGCGGAACGAATTTGGAGGCCTGGGCCACCACGTAGTAGCTGACGTTTTTCGTGGCTTTGGAGCCGTCGATGGTCACGGCGCCCCGGCACTGTGTACAGCCGCCGGGGGTATGCGGCCCGAAACCCGGGTCGTTGGCCAGGTTCCACTCGAGGGCGACGCGACTCCAGTGGCGCATAGTGCCAATAATGACGTTTTTCACGTGCCAGTTCAGGTCGCCGCCGAACTGCCCCTCCGAGCTGGTCCATTGTTCCGTAAAATAGAGGTCCTTGTCCGGATGTGCGTCATGCACCTGCGACAGAGCGCCGACCTCGCCGCCGTAAAGGTGAAAGGCCGTGCCGGCCACGAAGGCTTTGGCCGCCGGATCTGCCAGGATGGCCAGCGGGTACTCGGGATGATCGCAGTTATGGTCCCAGATGATAATTTTCGTAGTAATGCCTGCCGCCCGGAAGGCCGGCCCGAGGTGGTTTTTGATAAAATCCGCCTGCTGCAGCGCGGACATCACCAGGCTGGGGTTGTTGCCGCCGTGCTGCGGCTCGTTTTGCGGCGTGACGGCATCGATCGCCATGCCCAGGCCCCGCATGGCCCGGATGTATTTTACGAAGTATTGCGCATACGCGGCGTAAAACTCCGGCTTCAGCTCGCCGCCTTGGCTGCTGCCGTTGGTTTTCATCCACACCGGCGCACTCCAGGGCGAGCCCATGAGTTTGATGCCGGGGTTAATGGCCAAAATTTCCTTGAGCATCGGAATCAGGTACAGCGTGTCCTGGCTTAGGTTAAAATACCGCAACGCCGGATCGGTCTGCCCGGCCGGCCGGTCGTCGTAACTGAACACCTCGGCGTCCAGGTCGGAGGCGCCGATGCTCAGGCGTAAATAACTGATACCGATAGAGTTGGCGTTTTTCCCGAAAAATTCCTGCAACAGGGCGGCGCGTTCGGGCTTCCCCATTTGGTGGAGCAAATGCGCGCTGCCGCCAGTGAGCGTGTAGCCGAAGCCCTCCACCGTTTGAAAGCGCTGGGCGGCATCGATCCGGATGGTGGGCAGGCGGTTGTCCGGGCCTGGGGCGAAGGCCAGGGTGCTGGGATGCAGTGAGTGTGTGCCGTCGCCGGAAGTCGTCCACAGCTGCACGGTGGGGGTGGGCGCTTTTTCTTGCAGGCCGGGGGTGCAGCCGCAAACGGCCATAAGGATCAGCAAACACCCACTTTTAAATTTTTTCATTTGCTTCGAGTGAGACTCTCACTACCCGGTCGGTTCAATGGCGGGGGAGCAGGGTGATGGTGGCGGCGAGCAACCGGAGGGCCAATTGGAACGCGGATTAAACGGATCAGACGGATTAAAACGGATTTTTCCCACTTCGAGAGGGGAGGCAAATTGGAACGCGGATTAAACGGATCAGGCG
>JBKJKS010000369.1:0-2808 GCA_046597295.1 Saprospiraceae bacterium | reverse complement strand
GTCGCCGACCGGGCTTTCCACTACCTGCTGGATCACTTCCGGGACCCGCTGCACGGCGGCTTTTTCTGGACGGTCGATGCGCAGGGCCGGCCGGCCCAAACTAAAAAACAGGTCTATGCCCAGGCCTTCGCCATTTACGCCTTGGCGGAATACAATCTGCTGACGGACAGTGCCGAGGCCCTGGATACAGCTGCCGAAACCTTCTCCCTGCTGGAGCGCTATAGCCTCGACCGGGCCAACAATGGCTATTTCGAAGCCTTCAGCCGCGACTGGCAACCCCTCGCCGACCTGCGGCTGAGCGACAAGGACGCCAACGAGGCCAAAACGATGAATACCCACCTGCACGTACTCGAAGCCTACGCCGGCCTGGTGCGGCTGCCCGGTCAGGCACTGGTGCGCCCGGCGCTGGTGAACCTGGTGGAATTATTCTTGGACCGTTTTATTCATCCGGAAACCGCGCACCTGCAATTGTTTTTCGACGAGCATTGGGTTTCCAAGTCGACCGTCATTTCCTTCGGTCACGACATAGAAGGCAGCTGGTTGTTGCTGGAGGCCGCTGAGCGGACGGGCGATACCGACCTCTTGGAGCGGGCTCGTCAGGCAGCCCTGCGCCTGGCCGGGCGAACGTTGTCCGAAGGCATCGACGCCGATCATGGGCTGTGCTACGAAGACGGTCCACAGGGGCTGAATACCGATAAACACTGGTGGCCGCAGGCCGAAGCCATGGTCGGTTTTTTGAATGCCTGGAAAATTTCCGGCAATAACCGCTTCTATCTGGCGGCTGAAAACAGTTGGACCTTTATACAAACCTATTTGCTCGATCCCACGCTCGGCGAGTGGTACGGGCGCGTAGATCGAGCCGGACAGCCGGTTCACACGGAGGATAAGGTGAGTTTGTGGAAGTGCCCCTACCACAATGGACGGGCCTGCCTGGAGGGCATCCGGCGATTGCACATGGCAGGCGAGTCGGTATTGTAGCCAGCTGGCAGTTGCATTTTTTTCATTCCGTAGGAATCTGTCTAAACCGACGATGAACCAGGTAGATACACCAGATCCTTACCGGATGACAAAAAGCAGCATACACCACAACCGCATTTTGCAGAAAATAGGCGTTCGACCAACCGGCAAATTTTTTGACCACGACGGCACGACGAACCACGACGAAAAAACACGTGCGTCGTGGTTCGTCGTGCCGTCGTGGTTGCCTTGTGAGTAGCATACAATTACCCGCCGGAACCGTCCAATTTTACATTCACGAAACATTTGCAAGCCTGCCGGGAACCCGGCGCCCGATTTTTGGTTTACCTTTGCAGTGTTCTTTCTCGTGTTGGCTTTTTTACCCGCCGTAGCCTTTTTGGCGAAGGCGGGTCCGATGTGGAATAAACGAATCACCTGCCTACGCCTGAAGGGGCTTCGGCGGGTAAAGGGGCTGCCTGGTATTGACGGGAAGGTGTAGTCGTTTCGTAAGCATGCCGGAGCAGGGTTGGTTACTCCGTAAAAAATAACGACCAAACATTAGTCGGCAACACTCAGTTTGCCATGGCGGCCTAAGTCTAGGTATTTAGGAAGCCTTTGCGCCGCGTAGTCTGTTCGCCAAGCGAACGGACTTTTGCCTTGATGCCTGCTACATAGGCCGTCGCGCATCAAACCCAAGCAGGATTGCCCGATGGCTTGTCTCGACCAAAGGGTGAAAAACAGGGGCTAAGGTGCGGAAGGTGGGTGACTGAACCAACCCGCACTCGAAAAGCCAAGCAGTTACTAAGCATGTAGAAGGCGTTGCGACGCTTTGTCCGGACGCGGGTTCGATTCCCGCCAGCTCCACCCACGGGAGAAGATGAGAGAGGTGAGAAAAAGCCAACCAAGAACAGACCTAAAGCCAATTACTTGAAAATCAAGTGATTGGCTTTTTTTGTTTATGCCAATTGCACTTTGGTAAAACTTTTGCCGGACCTGAAGCAGATTCCTAAAATTTTCGCAAGTCTTCTCTAATGTTTCTATAAGTTACAGAAAAAACGGCTGTATAATGCAATATCATTTAAATCCTTTTATTTTTGTCTTTCCATTAGGTGGACCTGGAATAGGTTTGTGCGATAACAACTCACCTTAACAACAAAGCCCCCACTTGACATAATGGTTTATTCTTAAAAAGGTGAACTGAAAGACGGCATATGATCACTAAGGAAGAAATATTAGCTTACCTGACAGAGAAGAAGGGAGAGTTCTTCTCTGATTATCATCTGGTTAAGCTGGGGCTGTTTGGTTCCTTCGCGACCGGGGAACAAACGGATGGCAGCGATATAGATCTGATCGTGGAATTTCAGCCCAATACAGAAAATCTGGCTGATAAGAAGTTGCGTATTAAATCCTTTGTAAAAAAACAATTCAACAGGGAGGTTGACTTGTGCCGGGAAAAGTATATAAAACCATACTTTAAGTCCCAAATTCTTCAATCTGCCATTTATGTCTAATAAAGATGAAGGCAGCCTGCTCGCAATAGTAGATGCCTGCAAAAAAATCCAAAAATTTGTCGGGCACATTGGGGACGCAGACACTTTTTATGCGGACGAAAAGACGTTTGATGCCGTTTTGATGAATTTTGTAGTCATAGGAGAATCGGTTATAAGACTCTCCGGAGAATTAATGAAAAATAATAAGCAAATTGCCTGGACGAAAATTAAAGGGTTTAGAAATATTATAGCACATGATTATTTTGGGGTTGATGCAGAAGAAGTGTGGCAAATGATCAGAAATAATATTCCGAAATTGGAAGAAGGAATAAATGACATATTGGAACAGCAATAAAATTAT
>JBKJKS010000095.1:0-25257 GCA_046597295.1 Saprospiraceae bacterium | reverse complement strand
ATCGGTGAGCTGGCCCCCAAATACATCGGCATCCAGTACGCCGATACCCTGTCGCTGACCACTGCGCCCATCATGAGTTTCATCACGCGGGTGACGGGACCGGTTTCCAGGTTCCTCAGCTGGTCCACCCGGTTGTTCCTGCGCATGCTTTTCATCAAGCCCAACGATAATCAGAACATTTCGGAAGACGAAATAAAACTCATGCTACGCCTGGCCAATCAGCAGGGCGTGCTGGAAGCCAAAGAAAGCGAGTTTATGCAGAACATCCTGCGCTTTGCGGACCGCGATGCCGATACGGTGATGACCCACCGCAATAATGTGGAATGGCTCGACATCAACGCCCCGGAAGAGGAAAACGACCGCATTATCAACGAAAGTGGCTACACCAAGTTCCTGGTTTGCGACGATGATATTGAGAACATCTTGGGCGTAGTGAAACTCCGCGACTACATCGGTAACCGCAACAAGCCGGCTTTCAACCTGCACAGCATTCTGTCCCAACCGCTGTACGTACCGGAGTCGATGAATGCCATCAAGATCCTGGAGAATTTCCGCAAAGCGCGCAACTATTTCGCCGTGGTGGTCGACGAATACGGCTCCACTCAGGGCATTATCACCCTGCACGACCTGACCGAAAATATTTTTGGCGCCCTGCCGGATGTGGACGACGTAGTGGGACCATCCGTCATTACCCGCGAAGACGGTAGCCTGCTGGTGGATGGCATGATTCCGATCGATGAGTTGGAAGAGAAGATCAATCTCAAGGAGTTTCGATTTGAAGAAGCCGACTACTCCACGCTGGCCGGCTACATCCTGTACAAACTGGGGGAAATACCGAATGCCGGCGACCATTTCGAGAGCGAGGGCTATCGCTTCGAAATCATGGATATGGACAAAAGCAAGATTGATAAGGTGCTGATCAGCACCTTGACGTCAGGTAACGACGAGGACTGATTCCTGGTGGTAAAAAGGCAGGGCCCTTCATTGGCTGACCTCCTCGATCACGGAAATCCCCTGCGACTGATCGCCGCTGGTCCAGTGCCAGGTCTCGTGCAGCCGGAGACGGCCATTCGGCAGGCGTTCCGGTACGGAGCGGCAAATACCCGTCCGCAATTCCCCCCGGTCGTTCACCTGATGGTAACGCATATCCAGACAACCGTCCGCGTCCACCAGCGCGATCAGGTGACCGGACATAATGCTGCCGCCCGCGTAGTCCGCCGTGACAATATTGCCGGCTTGCCGGTAATGAAAAACCGTCGCATCCGTTACTTCGCCATTGGAGGCGTTCACGACGGGACGAAAGGTTTTGCCCTGGTAGTTGATGGACATAGGATCGCTGGTTGGATGACCGTACCGGCGGGTGCAGCCGCCGCAAGCCACCAAAAAATGCTTATCTCCACATGTATACGTCGGCGGCTATACCCGCCGGTACTTCAGAGCCAGCGGACCAGGCCAAAATCCAGCCGGTGCGCCAGCAGCGGATGCTTGGGGTAGAGTCGGAAACCATATTCGAACACCCCGGCCGTCTGGGGCTGTATATCGCAGCTATAGGTCGCCAGGGCTTCCTGTTGCCGCTCCGGCTGCAACGGATAAGCCGCGATGAGCTCGAGGGTGGTTTCGGATTTACGCTTGTAAAATACCACTTCCACCCCCAGGTCCTGGGCCGCCAGATCCTGGAGATGCAGCGTTATGGTTGCCCTGAAATGTTCGCCCAGCGGCAGGGAACGGTTGAAGGTATCGGGTGCTTCCATTTCGGTCAGTTCGATCGCCTCCCAGACGCGCCGGACGCGGGCCTTCCATTCCACCAGCTCGCGCATCAACTGGTAGTTATTTTTTTTCAACTGCTGGCTCCGCTGCCAGAGTTTGCCGTAAAAGCGTGACTGGTAGTCGTCCACCATCCGCTTCATCACGAAATCGGGCGCGATGTTGGCGATGGTATTTTTAATGTGGCTGATCCAGCGTTCGCTGAGGCCCTGCTCATCCTGTTCGTAGTAAGTAGGGACAATGTCGTTCTCCAGGATGTTGTACATCGTTTCGGCATCCAGTTCATTTTGCAGCGCCGCATCGGAAAAGTTTTCTTTCTCCGGCAAAGCCCAGCCGGCGCCGGGCTGATAGCCTTCACACCACCAGCCGTCGAGGACGGAGAAATTCATCACGCCGTTCATGACCGCTTTCATGCCCGAGGTACCACTGGCCTCCTTGGGACGGATGGGGTTGTTCAGCCAGATGTCCACGCCCTGGACGAGCAGTTTGGCCATTTCCATACTGTAGTTTTCCAGGAAAATGACCTTGCCTTTGAAGAGCGGGTTCTTGGTGGTGTTGTAGATCAGGCGAATAAATTCCTGACCTGCCTTGTCGGCCGGGTGGGCTTTGCCGGCAAACAGAAACACCACGGGACGGGTGCTGTGGTTGACGATCTCGGCCAAGCGCTTCTCATTGCTGAACAGCAGCGTAGCACGTTTGTACGTGGCAAAACGGCGGGCAAAACCGATCACCAGCGCATCGTCGCGCAGCGAATTGATGACCTCGAATGTGCTGCGCGGATTCTCGCCGCGCCGGGCGAGGTCCTCCTGCAGGCTGTGGCGCACCCAGTCGAGGAGGCGTTTTTTCAGCAGCCGGCGGATGCCCATGATGGTAGCGCCCGGCACCTGATGAATTTTTGCCCAAATGGCATGATTGGTCTGGTCCTCCCAAAAGTCCGGACCAAATTCGCGGGTGTACAGATCGAGCCATTCGCGGGCCACCCAGGTCGGGAAATGCACGGAGTTGGTGACGTAGCCGATGTGGCTCTCCGCATAGTTGTAATCCGGGTACAGCTCGTTGAACATCCGCTGACTCACTTCGCCGTGCAGGCGGCTCACGCCGTTCACTTCCTGCGAGGTCCGGATGGCCAGATTGCTGACGTTGAACAATTCGGTCGCGTTAGTGCTGTCGACCCGGCCAAGCGCCACCAGATCCTCCCAGGGCAGATCCAGCGCATACGTGTATTCATACAGGTATTCGCGCAACAGGGTTTCGGAGAAGGTGTCGTGACCGGCGGGCACGGGCGTGTGGGTGGTAAACAGTTGGGTAGCACGTACCACTTCGAGGGCCTGTGGATAGGTCATACCCCCATCCTTCATGTAGCTGCGGATGCGTTCCAGGCTGAGAAACGATGCGTGGCCTTCATTGAGGTGGAACAGATCGGGCTGCAGGCCGATGGCCTGCAAGGCCCGCAGGCCGCCGACGCCCAGCAGCAGTTCCTGCCGGAGGCGGTTCTCATTATCGCCGCCATAGAGCTGGTGGGTAATGCTGCGGTCTTCCCAGCGGTTGTCATCAATATCGGTGTCGAGCAGGTACAGGCGCACCCGGCCCACCGGCAGCAGCCAGACCTTGGCCCAGAGGGTGCGGCCGGCCAGATTGAGGTGGATCTTGATCCATTCGCCCTGTTCATCACGCACCGGCTGCAGCGGCAGCTGGGTGAATTTCGCCGCCTCCGTCAGGTGTATTTGTTCCCCGTTCAGCGAAATGCCCTGTTGAAAATAGCCATAGCGATACAGCAGCCCCACCGCCACGAGGTTGGTCTGCCGGTCGCTGATCTCTTTGAGGTAGTCGCCGGCCAGCACGCCGAGGCCGCCGGAATACAGGCGCATGCTTTGGTGCAAACCATATTCCATGCAGAAATAAGCGATCTGCGGCCCGGTCTGGGCGGGCACCTCCTGCATATAAGCCTGAAACTCCCCGTAGATCCGCTGCATCCGCGCGACAAAGTCGGCATTGGCCAGCAGTTCCTGGGCTTTCTCGATGCTCAGCTCATCGAGCAAGGCAACCGGGTTGTAATTGACAGCTTCCAGTTTTTGCGGATCAATACTTTTGAACAAGTCAATCGCATCGTGATGCCAGGACCACCATAAGTTATGGGCCAGCTGCGTCAACGGCAGCAGGCCTTCGGGTAGTTTAGGTTCAATAAAAATGCGTTTGAGTTTGGCGCCGTTTTGCGTCAGATTCCCAACCATAAGTGCTTAATAAAGGATGAATAATGATTTTTCATGAGGACCTAAATTCTTGATTGTCAAAAAATTAAATCTCCAGGTGCCGGTTTCGGAAAGTATGCTTCCAAAAATAAATGCGGCGGCAATGGCGTATAGATGGTGAGAGCGGCGGCGAAGGTAAGGCGAATTCAGAACTTGGTATACGCTGCCCTGCCATCAACCGGCGTCTTTCTCCGGTTGTCTGCCCCCTCCTGACGATTTCCTGTAGTGACTTATAAGACCCGGTCGAACTGACTGGAATGGCGAAAAGCGTAAGGGTGGGGCGGTTCGGTGGGGGGCGAAGCTGGAACCAAAATGGCGTAATTGTGGTCCATGTGCGGTCGTTCATCCCATGGACCACCTTTTAATTCATGCGCCACCTTTTAATTTCATTGATCCCCGAAGCCCTCGTCGGGCTTTTTAGCCGGCGGTTTTTTATCGGCCGGCGGCAGCTTGGTGGGCGCACTTTCCTCATCGGTGGGCGCCTGGTCGTTGTAAATATCCGGCGCAAACTCCTCTTCTCCCATTCCGGAAGGCGCGGGGCCATTCTGATACGCGGCACAATTGAGTTCGATGCCGAGTTCGCCAAGCGGACGCACGAAACGGGCGTTGAAATCGTAACCCGATTTCTTATCATTTTCCAGCCGGCTGAGAAAAGAGGCGCAAATGGGACGCGCCATGCGCGCGCCCTGCCCATCGCTGAGGCTCAGAAACCGGATCCAGCGATCCTCGCCCCCCACCCAGGTGCCCACCACCAGGCGCGGCGTAATGGCCATGAACCAGCCATCCGTGAAATTGTTGGTCGTGCCGGTTTTGCCACCGATATCGCTCTTCAGCTTGTTGATCCCGGGCGCACCCTGCACGTTGTACTTCAGCATCTGGGTCATCACGTAGTTCACGTTGTGTGGCAAAGCGACCCGTTCTTCCGGCATTGACCGGTACAGGACGCGTCCGTTTTTGTCTTCAATTTTGCGGATCACGAAGGGCTGTCCGAACATGCCCTTGTTGGCAAATGTAGAATAGGCGCCCACCATTTCCATGACTGTCAGGTCGGCCGCACCCAGGCAAATAGCCGGTGAAAACGGAATGCGCTTGCGCGTCGAGTCAATGCCCATGTTGTTGCACAGGCCGATGACCGGGCGGACGTCGCCCATTTGCTTCATCAGGTAGGCACTCACCGAGTTCACCGAATTTTTGAGCGCATCTTTCAGCGTCATCCGGGCGCCGGAGTAGGAGCCGTCAGCATCCTTGGGGGTCCAGTCAGCGATCAGGCCAAAATTCTGGTAGCCTTTCGGGATGGTCACCGCCTGGTCGTACACTTCGAAACAGGGACTGATGCCCTGCTGCGCGATGGCCGTGGCGTACACGAAGGGCTTGAACGTAGAGCCCACCTGCCGGTCGGTGCGGATGTGGTCGTACTGGAACCACTTGAAGTTGATGCCGCCCACCCAGGCTTTTATTTCGCTGTTGGTCGGGTCCACGGCCAGCAGGCCGGTCTGCAGGAACATGCGGTGGTAGCGCAGGCTGTCCATGGGCGACATGATGGTGTCTTTCTGTAGTCCCGGACTGTTCCAGGAGAAGACCTTCATTTTGGTCTTCACGTTGTATTGGTTGCGGATGCCGACCTGCAAAGCGGCGTACTTATTTTTGATCTCCGGCCATTCGCGGCCGCTCATTATTTTCCGGTAGGCGGCAGCCTGCTCCACGGTGATCCACTTGACGGCCAACAACTTGGACGTGGAGCCCGGCTTTTTTTCCTCCTTCAGCATGCGTTCGATGTCGGCATCGCGCAGATCGAAATTATAGCGCTTCTGTATCAGCTCGGTCATTGCATCCAGGTACTTGGGGCGCAGGGCTTGGTAGCGATCGCCGTCGCGGAGCAGATCGTGGAGGCGTTCTTTGCGGTCGGCTATTTCTTCCGGCTTGGTGTCCCTGGTCCTGTAGGACCAGGGGTCGCGGCCCCGCCAGACGGTAAAGAACCGGCTCTGCAGCTTGCGCATATGTTCCTGCATGGCCGCCTCGGCGTGCTGCTGAAAAATGGGATCCACCGTCGTGTATATCTTCAGGCCGTCTTTGTAAATATTGTATTTCGAACCGTCCGGCCGGCGGCTTTCGCTGGCTTCCAGGATGCGGTTCACGTCTTTTTTCAGCTCGGAACAGAGGTAGGGCGCTTTGTCGTCGGTGAAATTGACCCGGGTAAATTTGCTCATATCGAGCGGCTTGACCTTGTACTGATCGAACTGGGCCTCGCTCAGATAACCGTATTTGCGCATTTGCGACAGCACCGTCCAACGGCGGCGGATGCAGCGCTCGGGGAAACGTACGGGATTGAAATACGACGGGTTTTGCAGCATGCCCACCAGCATGGCCGCTTCCTCGACGGTCAGTTCCGACTGGTTCTTACCAAAATACACCTCGGCCGCCGCGTGCACCCCGTAGGCATTGTTGATGAAGTTGAACTGGTTGAGGTACATGGCCACAATTTCCTCCTTGGTATAGCTGCGTTCCAGCTTCACCGCCGTGATCCACTCCCGCAGCTTCATGTAGAACAATTTCAGGGTCTTCTGCACCTTGTTCATGCCCCGGAAATCGCGGTCGGAATACAGCATTTTGGCCAGCTGCTGGGTAATGGTGGAGCCGCCGCCCGACTTCTGGTCGCTGAGCAGCAGGGTGCGTACGATGACCCGGCCCACGGCCCGCGCATCGATGCCGCAGTGCTCGCGGAAGCGCACGTCCTCGTTGGCGATCAGGGCATTCACCAGGTTGGGGCTGAGCTCTTCGTAGGGCACCGGCACCCGGTTCTCGGTAAAATACCGGCCCAGCAGTTCGTTATTGCTGGCCAGCACCTCGCTGGCCAGGGCCGAATTGGGGTCTTCCAGCTCGCGGAAAGACGGGATGGCCATGAAATTGATGGATAGGAAAATGGCCGTCAGCACGACGACGCCCACGGCGATAATGCGCCAGGTCCAGCGGACAATCCGGGCGTAACGCGCCGCACGCTGTTGTTGCAGGGCGGCTTTTAAGGAAATCAGGCGCTGTGGCTCCATAAGGTAATTGGCAAAATAACAAAAGGCAAAGCGGCAATGTGCATCACGGCCGTTCGTCCGGCGGGCTTTCCAGGTAGGATGAACCGATATTCCGGATACTTTATTTTTTGAAATAGCAAAGTTACGCATGCCACGCTCGAAAAAATATTTTACGGTCAAAAATGCCGGCGTAGCGGGTCGTAGCCGCATTTTTCGGCGATGATATGGCTGGTTCTGACGGTTTTATCGGTTTTATTGACGCTGGTCTATGCGGGCCTGATGCTGGTGTACGGGCAGGGCTGGCGCAGCCTGCCGGCCTGGATGCTACCGGCAGACTTTGCGCCGGCTACCCGCGTCAGCGTAATCATCCCGGCACGGAACGAGGCGGAACGGATCGGACCCTGCCTGGAAGCGATTCTTGCTGGCACTTACCCGCCGGATTTGTTGGAAATCATCGTAGTAGACGATCATTCGGAAGATACTACCGCGGAGGTGGTGCGCGACTACAGCCGCCGTTACCCGTTGGTGCGCTTGCTGTCGCTGGCCGGGTTCATTACGCCGGAAGATTTGCCGGGTGCCTTTAAAAAAAAGGCGCTGGAAATCGCCATCGCGCAGGCTGGCGGCGCACTGATCGTCACCACCGATGCCGACTGCCAGGCCGGCCCGCAGTGGTTGACGCTGCTCGTTTCGGTATTTCAAACCCGGCCGCAGGTCCAGCTGCTTACCGCACCGGTGAACTTCCACCAGGAAAAGACCTTGTTCGGACGCTTTCAATCGCTCGATCTGCTGGGCCTGATGGGCATTACGGCTGCCGGTATCCACCACCGTTTTCAGCGTATGGGCAACGGCGCCAACCTGGCCTACCGCAAAACCGTATTTGCCGAAGTGGGCGGTTATGCGGGAAACAAACAACAGGCGTCCGGCGACGATATGTTTCTCATTCAAAAAGTGGCGGCCCGCTACCCGGCGGGCATTTTCTTCCTGAAAAATAAGGCGGCGACGGTGTACACGGCCGCCGAACCGGATTTGCGCGCTTTCTGGCAGCAGCGCCTGCGCTGGGGCCAGAAAAATGCCGCCCTGCCGGAATGGCCGATCCGACTGGCACTGGGTGCGGTGTTTTTGTTTTGCTGGAGTATTATTCTCAACGTGCTGGCGCTGCCGTTCGCGCCCGCCGGCTGGCCAGTGGTGCTTTTTCAACTGGCTGCAAAGGCCATGACGGACTACTGGTTACTGCGGATGCTGTGCCGCTATTTTGGGCGTACGGAGTTGTTGAAGGTGTTTTGGCCGTGTTTTTTCCTGCACACCGGGTACATTGCCGTGGTGGGCACGGGCAGCCTGATTTTTAAAAAATTTGTGTGGAAGGGACGGCCGTTGCAGTGAACGCCGTATGTTTTAAACAATCGCTGCGCCCTGCCGTTTTGCCCGTACCGGCGGGTTTAGCCGCCGACTTACGAAGATTCTACAATGATCGGCGGCTAAACCCGCCGGTACGAAACACCTGCATTCCAAACCTTTACAATCCTGATTTCCATGCTCGAATTAAAAGAGGGCGACCCCGCCCCGGATTTTACCGCCATCAACGAAAAAGGCGAATCCGTCCGCCTGGCCGACTACAAAGGCAAAAAACTGGTGCTGTATTTCTATCCCAAAGACGATACGCCCGGCTGCACCGCCGAGGCCTGTTCCCTGCGCGACGGCTATCCGCGTTTTCAGGCGCAGGGCTACGATATTCTGGGCGTCAGTCCGGATTCGGTCAAGAAACACATCAAATTCCAGGAAAAATATAACCTTCCCTTCAATTTACTGGCCGATGAGGACCATGCTGTGTCCGAAGCCTACGGCGTGTGGGGCGAGAAAAAATTCATGGGCCGGCCCTACATGGGCATCAACCGTACCACGTTCATCATCGACGGGGATGGTAAGATCGAGCGGGTGATCAGCAAGGTGGATAACGAGAACCACACGGAGCAGGTGCTGGGTGGGTAACTCTTGGTTTAGAGGGGTTTAGAAAGGTTTAGAGGGGTTTAGTTGAGTTGGATGGATCTAAGAATTAATGTTTTACACAAGAAAATACACCAATTACCCACTCTAACCCTTTCTTTCTAAACCCCTCTAAACCCCTTTTCTAAATCCCTCTAAACCCTTTTTCTAAACCCTCTAAACAGCCCCTACAGCTCCATCACCTTGCGTTTCAGCACGAAATTCTTGCCGAGGTAGACTTTGCGGACCATTTCGTCGGCGGCGAGTTCTTCGGCGGTGCCGGCCTTGAGGATGTTGCCTTCGAACATCAGGTAGGCGCGGTCGGTGATGCTGAGCGTCTCCTGCACATTGTGGTCGGTGATGAGGATGCCGATGTTCTTGGTCTTCAGCTTGGCCACGATATATTGAATATCCTCCACGGCGATGGGATCGATGCCCGCGAAGGGTTCGTCGAGCAGGATGAACTTGGGGTCGGTGGCCAGGGCGCGGGCGATCTCCGTGCGCCGCCGTTCGCCGCCGGAGAGCGTATCGCCGAGGCCTTTGCGCACCCGGTGCAGGTTGAATTCGTCGAGCAGCGATTCGAGTTTCTCGGCTTGCTCGGCCTTGGTGAGTTTGGTCATTTCGAGCACCGCCAGCAGGTTATCTTCCACCGACAGTTTACGAAACACGCTCGGTTCCTGCGGTAAATAGCCGATGCCTTTCTGCGCCCGGCGGTACATGGCCAGCGAGGTGATGTCCTCATTCTCCAGGTACACGTGGCCGCTGGTGGGCCGGATAAAGCCGACCGTCATGTAGAACGAGGTGGTTTTACCCGCGCCGTTCGGCCCCAGCAACCCCACGATCTCGCCCTGCTTTACGTCGAAGCTGACGCCCTTGACGACGGTGCGTTTACCGTAGGTCTTGATGATGTTCTCTGCTCTTAAAATCATAACTCAACCAAGCAGTTGTTTCACGATGTCCGAAATGGCGCGGCCGTCGGCTTTACCGGCCAGCTGCTTATTGGCGGCGCCCATGACCTTGCCCATATCCTTGGCCGAAGTGGCGCCGGTGTCCGCCACGATCTGGCGGAGGATGGTTTCCAGCTCCGGGCCTTCGAGCATAGCGGGCAGGTAGCGTTTAATCACCTCGATCTCTTCGCGTTCTTTCTCCGCCAGCTGGGCGCGGTCGTTTTTCTGAAAAATATCCATGGATTCCTGGCGGGTTTTCACCAGTTTTTGCAGCATCTGCACTTCGCGGGCGGCGTCGATGGCCTGACCGCTGCCGTCGGTTTTGGCCAGCAGTATGGCGCTCTTGATGGCGCGAATACCGCGCAGTCCCACCTCGTCCTTGGCACGCATGGCCGTCTTCAGGTCTTCGTTGATTTTTTCTTCTAGAGTCATATGGGTAGGTGGTTGGGTTTAGAGGGGTTTAGAGGGGTTTAGAGAAAGGGTTTAGAGAAAGGGTTTAGAGGGGTTTAGTAGATTCTTAGATCCATCAGAATCAACTAAACCCCTCTAAACCTTCTAAACCCTTCTAAACCCCTCTAAACTCCGCAATCAGAATTCCTCGATCGGCACCGGCCGGTAGCCAAACAAACGTTTTTCTTTGATCAGGCGCGCCACATCGGCCGGCACTTTTTTCTCCCAGCCCTCTTCGCCCTGCTGGATCATGCGCAGCGCTTTGGCGTGGAAAATATGCAGAATGTAGGGGTTGAAATTCTGCAGGTCCACAATGTTGCGGTTTTCGAGCAGATGGTCGTACAAAAAATGGATGGCATGGGGTATGTCGATAGTACGGGCGGTCAACAGGGTGGCACCGCCCTCCGGCCGGGCCGGATAGGTGTAGAAACGGACGTTGCGCAGGAATAGTTCACCGAAGGCGCCGAGCAGGTTGTCCGGGTTTTGCTCGAAGGTCTCCCGGATAATGTTCTGCAGTTTGCGCGCACCGAGTGCCAGGCCGATGCGCGGCACGCGGTAGTCGGTGAAGTAGGCGATGAGTTTTTTATGCTGTACGCAGTTGGAGAGCACTACGGTTTGCTGCAGGGCGCCGAGCAGTTCGGCACGGTCCAGGAAGTCGCGCTCGTTGATTTCGCCGTCGGCACGGAGGTTGTCGAGGGTGATTTCGGTGAGAAAAAAAGTCTTTTCCGCGTCCACATCCGGCTCCTGCCGGAACTGGATGTAGGCATTGCGGATCATGTCCTGCTGTACCAGCGTCGGCGGCCGGTAGCTGCCCCGGGCGAGCAGTATGGATTTTTTGTACAAAAATTCGCTGGCGTGCAGGCTGCGGCCGTCGGGGCCGAAAATGGCCACGTCGCTCAATTGATTCTTGACCAGCCACAGACAGGCGAGGCGATTATCCACCTGCCGGAAATCGGGTCCGTCGAACTGCACCATGTCGATCATGACCCGGCCGTGCAGGTTGTCCAGCAGCGACTGGAGCAACGTTTCCGGCTCGGCATGAAAGCGAAAGCAGCCGTACAGGAGGTTGACCCCCAGCACGCCGATGGCCTGCTGTTGCAGCCGGTTGTCGTGGTCGAGCATGCGCACGTGGATCACCACGTCGTTGGTGGGGCCATCAGCGCGGAGCTGGAAGCGCAGGCCCAGCCAGCCATCGCCCTTGATGGTTTTACTGAAATTAATGGCCGAGACCGTGTCGGCAAAGGCGAAGAAATTTTGCCGTGGCCGGGTGGCGCGCAGGCGGTGCTCCATCAGGTCGTACTCGTGCTGCAGCATTTTGTAGAGCCGCGACTGGCAGACGTAGCGTCCGTTGGGCTCCAGGCCGTAGACCTCGTCGGACACCGTTTTGTCGTACGCGCTCATCGTCTTGGCGATGGTGCCGGCAGCAGCGCCCACCTGGAAGAAGTAGCGGGCGACCTCCTGCCCGGCCCCGATTTCGGCGAAAGCACCGTAAATGCGCTCGTCGAGGTTGATTTCCAGTGCTTTTTGTTCCGTTTCGAGGACCCGGCGCGACATTCCAGTAGGGCAGGTTAAGGGTAGAATACAGGTGGTTGCTGGCGGCAAAAATAGGCGGAATCCAACGCTTGCCGGCGACCAATTATTGGTCGGCCAGGTGAAGTTTGCAGCAATTGCCGAATGTTGGTGGATCATACTGTATTTTTACCCGCCCTTTGAGCCATCCCCGTTGGTTTACGTTTCCAAAAACTTTTTGATGTACATGAAAACAAAACGCCGTCCTTTTCACGCTGTGCTGGCCTTTGGCCTGATTTCCCTGCTGATGTGGTCAGGTTGTGCCAACGAAACGGAAAGGCTCAACCAGGAAGGGCTCAACATCCGGATGGAAGCAGCCGCCACCATTCTCAATCCGCTCCTGCCTTCTACCGGCTATTCCGGCTACGTGGCTGCCCAGCTGTTCCAGACCCTCGGCATACCCGATCCGGAGTCGCTGGTCATGAAGCCCTCCCTGGCCAAAGCCATTCCGACGGGCTACCGCGTGCCCGCTGGCGATCACCAGGGAGAACTGGCTTACGAATTTGAGCTCCATGAAGCGGCTACCTGGGACAATGGCAGCCCGGTGACCGCCGAAGATTACCTGTTTACGCTGAAACTGATTCTGCATCCGGGCATCCCCACGCCTTACCGCGACTACTACCAATACCTGACCGGGGTGAATACCGATCCAGCCAATCAAAAAAAATTCACCGTTTTCCTGCGCCAGTACTATATCCTGGCCTTGGAAACGCTTTGCTCCACGCCCATTTATCCGCGCTATAACTACGATCCGCAGGGCCGGCTGAATGGCGTCGCCCTGACCGATCTGCTCGATGCTGCCAAAAGCCAGGCCTTCGCCGAATCGGCGAACGGAAAGGCCTTTGCGGAGGAATTTACCGCCTCGAAATACGGCAATGAAGCGGCATTCATTTCCGGCAGCGGCCCCTATCGCCTGAAAAGCATGAATGGGGACCAGGGCGTTGTTTTACTCAAGAAAGCGAATTGGTGGGGCGACGAGGCCGCGCTGTCCAACCCGCTGCTGGGAGCTTACCCCGGGCGCCTGGTGTATAAGATCGTGAAAGACGAAGCGGCGGCCAGGAGTCTGCTCGAATCCGGCGACCTTGACATTGCCGTGGATCTGAGCCCGGCAGTCTTCAAGGAAATGGAGCAGGATACTCACCTGAGCCGGCTGTACGATTTTAAAACCGGCTGGGCGCCCCGCTACGGCCGCCTGCTCTTCAATTTACAACATGCCGATTCCATCCTGGCCGACGTCCGCGTCCGGCGGGCGCTGGCCTATGCCATTGACTACGATTATTTGATCAATACCGTCCAGCAGGGCTTTGCCCAACGGATAGTGGGCCCCATTCATCCAGCCAAGGCGTATTATGCCAAAGACCTGCCAGCCTACACCTACAATAATGCGGAAGCCATCCGACTACTGAAGGAAGCGGGTTGGAAAGATACCGACGGGGACGGCGTACTGGACAAAATGCTGAATGGGAAACGTACGCCATTGTCGCTGCAGTTGATTAGCCCCAACGGGGCAAAGGTATCGGAGCTGGTGGCCAACAGTGTAGTCGAAAAGGCGCGCCAGATACAGGTAAAAATCATCCTCGACCCCCAGGACATCAGCAACATCACCAAAAAAACCCGGGCGGGCGACTTCCAGATGGCGAATTTGGGAGCCAGCACCCAAACCGGCCTCGACGAACTGAAACAGTACTATCACTCCGCCAGCCCCGACAACCGGGGACGCTACCAAAACGTCCGGCTGGACAGCATCCTGGAGGCCATCCGGATTACGGAAAACGAGGCCGATCGCAATGCGCTTTATGGAGAGGCCCAGCGAATATTGCATAATGACCTGCCGTCCATCTTTCTGTTCTCTTCGGCCCGCCGGTACATCGTCTCCAAAAAATTCAACTACGTGCTGACGGCCAACAACGCGGGCTATTACGAACAAATGTTCCGGCGCAAGGCAGAATGACCGGAATGACGTTTTTTTTACCGAATCTTAGCCAACCAAACTGCGCTCTGGCGTACCATCCATCAATAAAAATCCACCCTTTATGGCATTCGAAGTAGAAGGCAAACTGCACAAGCTGTTTCCGACGGAGCAAAAATCCACCAGTTTCACGGCCCGGGAGTTCGTGCTCGAAATACCCGACGGCAACTACCCCCAGCTGGTCAAATTTCAGGCGGTGCAGGATCGCTGCGCCATACTCGATGCCTACCGGGAAGGCGAGCGCATCAAAGTGAGCTTTGATCTGCGGGGCCGCGAATGGAACGGTAAGTACCTCACCAACCTGAACGCCTGGCGCATCGATCGCGCCGGAGAGGAAACCGCTGATCCCGGCACCAGCAGCCAGCGGACGGCCACGACCGACAATAGTTTCCCGGCCGATCCCTTCCCGAACTACGGAGACGCACCGCCCGCCAAAGGCAATCTGGAAGACCTGCCGTTCTAATCTGAAAACCACAGTCGCTGTATGCTAAGTCACTGGAAAATCCTGGTTGTTGCGCTGCTGACCACCGCGGTCGGCCCGGTCCTGGCGCAGGGACAGGCGCTGTCCGGCATTGGCAGCCTCTGGAGCGATTCATTCGTGGAGTGGGAAGTATTGGCTTTTTCCGGCGATAGTTCCGACCTGCAGGAAGGCGAGACCCCGCCGCAGGAAACGGTGGGCGAACTCAAACTGCGCTGGCTCAACGTGCGGGACGACTGGTCGGAATGGGATTTCGAGGTGTTCGGTCAGCGCGGGACCATTCGTCAGAAGTGGAAAGACGACCTCACCAACTGGGAACTCCGTACCTACGATGGCGCAGTGGTCACCATGCGTGCCGCCTGGGCCAATGACCTCAACGAATGGCGGGTCACCGACAATAATTTCTCTTTGACCTTGAAAAGTCGCTGGACCAACCAGCTCGACGAGTGGCTGGTCCAGGATGCCAGTCGGGGCCGTTTTTATATGTACACCCTGCGCCAGCGCGATCCGCGCGATTGGGCCATCGAAGATAATCTGGATGCTTCCGTGTCGATGCCCATGCGCATGGCGCTGGTGTTCATCAGCGTGTTTCACGGCTCGCCGCGGTTATGATCGAACCGCAGGGGTAAATTAGACCGTATATAGCGGGCGAAAAAATCAGCCGTGCAGGCTTTCAAAAAATATCCGGGCGGGTGCAAATCCCCCCTTCCACAAGATGCTCTATCCCTTTCTACTGCTCTTAAATTTTTGGAATATGGACAACCTGGCCGTCATGCGCCTGCAATTCAGCAACATCGATGCTGCGCAGGGCAGTATTTACCTGGCCGTCTTCGACCAGAAGGATAAATTCCTGGATCAGGCCGCCGTGCGGTTCCAGAAAATAATTCCGGTGACGGAGCAGGGCAATCTGGAAATCGCCCTGCCCGAATTACCCGCCGGCACCTATGCCATCAGCTGCTTTCACGATGTCAACGGGAATGGGAAGCTGGACACGAATTTTCTGGGTATTCCCACGGAACCCTATGGATTTTCGAACAATGCCCGGCCCAAGTTTCGGGCGCCCAACTGGGAAGAAGCCAAATTTGACTGGCAGCCGGGCGCGGAGATGCTGCGCATCCGGCTGGAGAAATGGTAACTGCAGCCGGCAAAGTGAGCAACACAAAAAAGCGCGTCCTCTCCGGAGAGGGGACGCGCTTTTATTTTATCCGTAACAGGACGTAGGGGCAAATTACCACTGTACGTCGTCCTCGTCTTTTTCTTCCTTTTTAACATCCACGTCGTCATCTTCCTCCGCTCCCTCTATGGCGAGATCGTCCGGTGCATCCTCTTTATCGTCCTCCAGCTGATCCGTAGGAGGAGTGGAGGTTTCGTTCCGCGGAGCGCGTACAAATTCGCCACGATCATCATCGCCATCCATTTCGCGGTTCTGGGCTTCCCATTCGGCCTGACGGCGGTCAAACTCTTCGTAGTCGAATTCCGGCATCAGTTCCGTTTTCACGTGGTTGACAACTTCGTTCAACGAAAGCACAAAGCGGTTAAAATCCTCTTTGTATAGCAAGATCTTGTGGCGCTTGTATCCGAATCCATCTTCCCGGCGGGTGCTTTCGGTGATGGTGATGAAATAGTCGCTGCCTTTGGTCTTCTTGACGTCCAGGAAATAAGTCCGGCGTTTGCCGGCGCGCACCCGTTTGGAAAATACGCTTTCTTCCTGATCGCGGTCACGGTCACCGCCGCCGCTGCCGCCAAATCCGCCGCTGCGGTCATTGCCGCCCCGGAAACCACCGCGGTCGCCGCCGAAGCCGCCCCGATCATTACTGCCCCGGAAACCGCCGCGATCACCGCCCCGGTCATTGCCGCCGCGGAAACCACCGCGATCGCCACCGCGATCGAAACCACCACCCCGCTCGTTGCCACCCCGAAAACCACCGCGATCACCGCCCCGGTCATTGTTCCGATCGGCCGGCCGGTCGTTGCTCCGATCGTTGGTTCGGTCATTGTTCCGGTCATCACCGCCACGCTCGTTGCTCGGCTCCCGCGAATCATTGTTGTCTCTCCGTTTGAAATTCCCGTATTCCACCTGTCTGAATGTTTTGTGAAAGGTTTTGATAATTATTCACGAGCAAAGGTAGATTTTCCACCGATACCGCGTTGTTTTTTTTCATCTTCTCCCAATTGCCTGAAATGCACGGACTTAGCGGCTGTATTTCTGCTGACCGTGCACATAAGTTCGCAGGACTTTGGCTTGCAGAATTTCCTCCGGCGGGCAGTCCAGCAGGTTGGTCGACAGCACAACGAAATCCGCATACTTCCCCACCTCGATGGAGCCTTTGACCGCTTCCTCGAAGGCTGCGTAGGCGTTCCAGCGCGTGTACGACAGGAGGGCCTCTTCCCGGGTGAGGCAGTTTTCGGGAAAGAAAGCGTCCCCGCCGTCGGCCCGGCGGCGGGTAACGGCGGCGTACAGGCAGGCCAGCGGATCTACGTCTTCCACCGGTGCGTCGGTACCGTTGCTCAGGCGCGCGCCCTGATCCAGCAACCTGCGCCAGGCGTAGGCACCGGTCTGGGCGCGGGCAAACCCCAGGCGTTTGATCACGAAAGGCGCATCGCTGGTGCAGTGGATGGCCTGCATGGAGGCGATGACGCCCAGTTGGGCAAAGCGCGGCTGATCGGCCGGATCGGCATGCTGGGCATGCTCGATGCGCCACCGGAAACCGGGATGACCGGCATCGGCCTGAAAACCAAATTTTTGTGCTTCTTCCGTGGTGGTCGGGTACTGCCGGAAAGTTTGTTCAAAAACGTTGAGCACTTCCCGATTGGCCCGGTCACCGATAGCGTGGACACAATACTGCAAATGCCGGCGTCGGCATTCGGCGGCCAGCGCAACAATGCTGTCAATGGGCGTCGTGTTCTGACCATAGGAGTCGGGCTTGTCGGTATAAGGGGTCAGCAACCAGGCGCCGTAAGAGCCCAGCGCACCATCCAGGTAAGCTTTCACCGCCCGACAGGTAAAGAAGCCATCGCCCAGCCCGAGCTGCGGAAAGTCCGCCAGTTGCGGAAATTCCGATGCTTTAGGCTGCGCGATCATGGCCCACAACCGCAGGCCCATTTGTCCGGACTCGGCGAGGCGGCGGTATTGGGCCAGTTCCCAGAAGTCGCTGCCGGCATCCTGGAAAGACGTGATCCCTTTGGCCAGACATTCTTGGGTGGCGAGGGCAATGGTGCGTTCGAAAGCGGCTACACGCTCCGCTTCCGGCCGCTGCTTTTTCCAGACCTCGAAAGGTTTTTCGATCAGGTTCATCGCATTTTCTTCGAATACGCCGGTCAGCCGGCCCTGCACGTCGCGCACGATGCGGCCGCCCACCGGGTCAGGGGTTTCCCGGCTGATGCCGGCCAGTTCCATGGCTTTGGCATTCGCAAACAAGCCGTGCCCGCTGGCATGGTACAGCACCACCGGATTGGCAGGACTGACCAAGGTCAGGGAATCATGGAAAGGGTAGCCGTTCACGGTACGTCCGGGGGAGCTGACCCACTTTTCCTGGTGCCAGCCCCGCCCTTCCAACCAGGCGCCGGGTACGGCAGTGGCGGCTTTTTCACCGACCAGGCGCACTATTTCCGTCCAACTTTTGGTGTTCAGCAGATTCAGGTTTTGCAAACTCCGCCCCAGGGAGGAGAAATGCCCATGCCCTTCGATGAAGCCGGGCATGGCGAACGCGCCCTGTAAATCCACCACTTGTGGCTGGGCAGCCGCGCATTCCGGGGTCGTACAGCTGCCATCTATGCCCACGATCCTGCCGTTGTGAATCAGCACCGAACTCGCCTGCGGATGCTGCGGGTCGGCCGTAAAAAAACGGCCGTTGGTCAACAGCAGCCATTGACCGGCCGGGGCAGCACTGCGCGAAGGCTGGCAGGCGGGGCTGAACAGCGTGACCAGCAGCAGCCACCCGAGGGCGAGGGAAAAATGGGTTTTTGAAAAAGAATTTGGGAAAAAAGGTAGGTGCATAAGAAAATGGGTTTCAGCCGACAAAGATCGTTACCGGCTCCAAGTGGCGGTTCTGATTTGGCAAAAAATTCTCTTTACCTACCCCGGTCCGCCCCTTCGACGCAGACAGTCTGGTCAGTCGCCCCGGTTCAGTTGCATTTTATCGTAAAAAAATACCCCGCCGGCGCGCTACCCCCCGGCGCGCCGTATTTTCACCCTTCGTTAAAAAATCAAATTTTGTCCATGCGTCTATTTCTCCTGCGCCCGCTTCTTTACGGATGCTTGCTGCTGCTCAGCTGCCTGCTGCCCGCCCAGAAACCGATTACCCTCGAAGATATATGGCAAAATAATACTTTCAAGGCCAATGGGGTGCCCGGTTTCAATTTTCAGCGCGATGGCGCCCATTTCACCCGGCTCAATGGCCGCGTGATCGAACAGTATGAGCTGCGCAGCGGTCAGCTGCGGGGCACTATTTTCGATGCGGCTACCGTCGTGCAGGCCGATTCTGCCTGGACGGGGACCTTCGACGGTTATTCATTCAGCGATGACGAATCCCGTATCCTGTTGGCGACCCAAACGGAACAGATCTACCGCTGGAGTTCCAAAGCGGACTATTTTGTTTTTGATCCCACCACCAAAGCCATCACCCGGCTGCACCGCGGGCCGAAACAGCGCTATGCCACGTTTTCCCCCGACGGGCTGCGCGTGGCTTTCGTCGTGGAGAACGACCTGTACTATCGGGATCTGGCCACCGGCAAAACGACCCGGGTGACCACCGACGGGCAGCCCAATGCCGTGATCAATGGCGCCTCGGACTGGGTGTATGAAGAGGAATTCGAGCTGGTGCGGGCTTTCGAGTGGAGCCCCGACGGGCGGCAGTTGGCCTACCTGCGTTTTGATGAAAGCCAGGTGCCGGAGTTCACGATGGAACGTTACCAGGGGGAGGCTTACCCGGTGCTGGATACTTTCAAATACCCGAAAGTGGGCGAGAAAAATGCCGTGGTGACCGCCTGGATGTACGATCTGACCAAAGGTCAGGCCCAGCGCGTGGACACCCGGCTGGCCAACGACCGCCAGGAGGCCAACGACCCCGGGGACTACTACCTGCCCCGCCTGGCCTGGACCCCCACCGGGCGGCTGTGCCTGACCCTGATGAACCGCCACCAGAACTGCCAGCAACTTTTGCTGACCGATCCTGCTACGGGACAAAGCACGATCCTTTTGGCAGAAAAAAACAAGTATTATATTGATTTACATGACGTTAACTTTCTGAGCGATGGATCGGGTTTTGTCATACAAAGCGAAAAAAGCGGCCATAATCATTTGTACCGCTATGATATGGCCGGCCGGCAAAAGGCCGACCTAACCCCCGGAGCATGGGACGTGACGGATCTGTACGGGATAGATCAAAAGAAGGGACTGGTCTATTTCCAGGCCGCCCGGCTAAATCCGATGCAACGCGAAGTATATTCCGTCAAACTCAACGGCAAGCAGCGCAAGCAGATCAGCGGCGGCATGGGCTACCACTCGGCTCAATTCAGCAGCACGTTCGACTATTACATTGGCACTTATTCTACCCAGAATACGCCGCCGCAGTACGCCGTGTATGACCGTTCGGGCCGGCTGGTCCGGTCGCTGGAACCCAATACGGCGCTGCAAGCCAGGCAAAAGGAATATGGCGTCCTGCCCCTGGAATTTTTTCAGTTCACGACTTCCGAAAGGGTCACGTTGAACGGCTGGATGCTGAAGCCCACCGCTCCGCAGTTTGCCGGCCAGCAGCTGCCGGTCCTAATGTTCGTGTACGGCGGTCCCGGCAGCCAGCAGGTGCTCGACCAGTGGAAAGGCGCCAACTACTGGTGGTTCCAGATGCTGGCCCAACAGGGCTATGTGGTGGCCTGTGTGGATAACCGGGGCACGGGCGCCCGGGGGGAGGAATTCAAGAAGATGACCTACAAGCAACTCGGCCACTACGAAGTCATGGACCAGATCGAAGCCGCTAAATACCTGGGCACGCAGCCCTTTGTGGACAAGGACCGGATTGGCATATTCGGCTGGAGCTACGGCGGTTATATGTCCACCAACTGCATTTTGAAAGGCAAAGACGTTTTCAAATCGGCGATCGCCGTCGCGCCGGTCACGAATTGGAAATGGTATGACAGCATTTACACCGAACGCTATATGCAGACCCACGCCGAGAACCCGGATGGCTATGAGCAGAATTCGCCCGTCAATTTTGCCGATCTGCTCCAGGGCAACTATCTGCTGGTGCATGGCCTGGCCGATGACAATGTTCACTTTCAGCACACGGCCGAAATGGCCAACCGCCTGATTGCCGAGAACAAGCAGTTCAAGACCATGGTGTATCCCAACCGCAGCCACGGTATTTCCGGCGACAATGCCAGACTGCACCTGTACAACCTGATGACGAATTTCCTGCAGGAAAAACTGGCGCCGAAAGCCAAGCCCTGAGGCAGCTGGCTGATCAGCGGGTAGCGCTTAAATAATTTCCACCGGATACGGTCTGCCGGCAGAGATCGTCCAGCATGAGCGAATTGTCAGAAATTGCGGGCTTTTCCCGCGAAACTCCGGACGTTTGTGATCCTTATCATTGCGCCTTACCGGCGAATGCTTCTGCCAATACCAAGCACGAAATACATTTCTATATGCGTTCCATTTTTCTCCTCCTTCTTATCAGCGGCGTCCTGACTGGGCTGCAAGCACAAACAACACAACGTTTCTGGCAGCCGGTGGCCAAAGAAGCGGTCGTGCTGACGGAAAATTCCGACCGGCCGTTCGAACCGCACGCTTACAGTGCCCTGCAACTGGATTTCCAGGCCCTGCAAACGCTGCTGGCGACTGCGCCCATGGAATTCACCGGGGCCGAGCCGATTGCGGTCATGTTACCCCTGGCCGACGGCACTTTCGAGACCTTCACGCTGGTCCGGAACGCCGTCATGGCGCCGGCACTGGCCGCCAGTGCCCCCCAGATCATTACCCTGTCGGGCAGCTCGGCTTCGGGCCGGCGGGTCCACATCACCAGCTCACCCTACGATGGCTTCCGGGCCATGATCCGGCGGGCGGACAAAGGCATCGAATATATCGAGCCGATCGCCAGCCCGCAGCTGCTGTATTACATGTCCTATGACCGGAAAGAGATCCCGGCGGAATTGTACAGTAAATTGCCCTCGTTGATTGATCCGCAGAGCCTGCAAAACCTGCCCAAAGCAGGCGACCGCTACTCGCCTGGCGCCCCAAAACCGGTGGGCGACCGCGGCGAGTTGGCCGGCGGACCGGTTACCCTGCGGACCTATCGCTTCGCGGCCGCGACCACGGGCGAATTCTCGGAATCGCTCAATGCCGGCAACGATACCATGATTGTGCTGGCCAAAGTGGTCGATGTTACCAACAAACTGAACGTGATCTACGAAGCAGACCTGGATGTGCGGCTCCAACTGATCGCGGAAGAGAAGAAAATACTCTTTTTGCATGCCAACACCGACCCCTACACGGGCACGACGGTGGGCGAATGGCTGGACCAAAATCCGGCGGCCATGCAATCGACCCTGGGATCGGCCCAGAAATACGATGTCGGGCACGTATTTGCCCGCTATTTGGGTGGTGGTGCCCTGGGCGTCGGCTCGCTCAACTCCATCTGCAAGCAATCCAAAGGCCGGGGCTGCTCGGCCGGTTTTCCGCCATATGGGGATGAATTCCTCGCCACTATTGGCCAGGAGATCGGCCACCAGTGGTCGGGATTGCATACCTGGAACAATTGCGACGGGCTGACCGAGCCGTTCAGCGGCGTCGAGCGCTGCGAGCCGGGCAGCGGCAGCACCATCATGTCCTATGCCGGCGCCTGCGGCGGGGACAATGTACAGGGTGTGACCGATTTATACTACCATGCCTGCTCTATCCGCGCCATTCGCGAGTATGTGGAAAACGGAGAAGGCAACCAGTGCGGGTTCACCACCCTGACCTCCAATACGGCCCCCACGGTGGCCATCCCCTACGTCAACGGCTTTTTCATTCCCATCGGCACCCCCTTCGAGCTGCACGGAGCAGCCACCGATATGGACGGCGATGTACTCACTTATAACTGGGATGAGATCGATACCGGTCCGATGACGCCACTGGGCAGTCCCTCCGGCGATTCCCCGCTCTTTCGTTCTTATGAGCCGGATACGGCCGGCTACGTGCGCACTTTTCCACGCATCACCACCATTGTAACCAACTCCAACAACAAAAGTGAAGTGCTGCCGACCTATTCGCGCGATCTCACTTTTGCTTTGGTCGCCCGCGACAACAAGCCCGGTGGCGGCGGTATTGGGTTCGACACCGTGTCATTCCGCTCCACCGACCAGGCCGGTCCTTTCAAGATCGTCAGCCCGAACACCAACGCCGTGACCTGGCATCCCGGGGAGTTTCAGGTGGTGACCTGGGAGGTAGCCAATACCGACCAGGCACCGGTGAACTGCCAGAAGGTGAACATTCGGCTGAGTGTCAACGGCGGCTTAAAATGGCCGATCATGCTGGCCGAAAACCTACCGAACAATGGTAAAGCCTGCATACAGGTGCCCAATAACCTCGGTCCGCTGATGCGGATCCGGGTCGAAGCGGCGGACAATGTGTTCTTCGACATTTCCAACCAGAATTTCAAGATCCTGGCGCCGACGGAGGCCGGTTTCGCCATTTGCGCCGGTGAATTAGCGACGCAGGTTTGCCTGCCGAACAACTACGAAATAGACATCAGCACCAGCGGCTGGCTGGGTTTCAATGAGCCGATCGTGCTGACGGCCACGGGATTGCCGGCCGGCGCCAGCGCGTCTTTCAGCCCCAACCCCGTCGCACCGGGCGGCACCAGTACCCTGACCATCTCTTTTGCCGCCGGCACGCCCGAAACCACGGCCGATATCACCATTACCGGCACGGGGGGTAGCATTACTGCCAGCACCGTGATTACCCAAACGTTTGTCTCCAACGACTTTTCGGCCCTGGCCCTGCAGCAGCCGGCGGACGGCGCTGTAGGCATTTCCCAATCGCCGACCCTGACCTGGACAGGGGTGCCCGATGCCGACAGGTATGAAATTCAGATAGCAACCAATCCGTCATTCGCCAGCGGCACTATTAAGGCTTCCAACTCCAACCTGACCACGACCAGTTACACGGTGCCTACTGTCCTGGAAAAATCCGCGCCCTACTATTGGCGCGTCCGTCCGGTGAATGAGTGTAATGACGCGCTCTGGACGGAGGCTTTCTCTTTCAATACCTTAGTAGAATCCTGCACGGTACTCACGGCGAGCGACCTGCCCAAACCAATTTCGGGGAATTCCGCACCGACCGTCGAATCAAAAATTACGGTCGGCATCGGTGGTGTGCTCAGCGATGTGAACGTGACCAGCATGCAGGGCAGCCACCAGTTTTTTAAAGATCTGGAAGTCCATCTCCTGAGCCCAGCCGGTACGGACGTGCTGCTGTTCAAGGACAAATGCGGGAACTACACCGGCACATTTAATTTCGGATTCGACGACAGTGCGCTGGCTTCCTTTGCCTGCCCGCCACCGAACAATGCGCTGGCCGCCAAGCCTGCGAGCCCATTATCGGCTTTCAACGGACAGGATGCCAATGGCGTCTGGACACTACGGGTAAAAGACAATGTGATCGGTTCAGGCGGCAATCTGATCGGCTTCCAGCTCGAACTGTGCTCGAGTGCGGCTGCGAATGCGCCGGTGATCGTGAACAACAATGTACTGCAACTACCCGGCGGCACCAATGCGGTCATTAGCAGCGACTTGCTGAAGGCGGAAGACGCCAACAATCCGGCGGCCGAGGTCACCTTCACCCTGGTGACGGTACCGCATCGCGGCGAGCTGCAGAGCAGCACCCAGGGCCTGCTGACGTTGGGCGATCAATTCACCCAGGCCGATATCAACAACGGCAACATTCTCTACTACAATTTTGGCGGCAACGACATGGACGACTTTCGATTCACCGTGACCGACGGAGATGGGGGCTTTGCGAGTGGCAAATTTCTGATAGAAGTCGGCATGGTGGGTACTACCGCGCCACTGAACACCCTGCGCTTCGATCTGGCGCCCAATCCGGCCAGCGAATCGGTGCGGCTGTCGTTCAACGAAGCTTTATCTGCCGACACCCGCGTCGTATTGTTCAGCAGTACGGGCCAGCAACTACGCAGCTGGGTATTGGCCGGCGGTGCGTTGTCGACGGTTCTGGAAATCGGCGATTTACCGAAAGGTGTCTATGCCGTATCCGTCGAGAATGCACAGGGCCTGGGCGTGAAGAAAATTGTGCTGCACTAATCATTCAAATTCACATCCGCGTTTTCCGCAAAATTGGAACCATTTAATTTTATGAAAAAGATACACCTGCTTCTACTGCTTTGCAGCGGTTGGGCCATCACCCTGTTCTCTCAATCGGCTCCGCAGTTCTTCCAGCCTGTAGCGGAAAATACCATTGTACTGCGGAGCGCCACGCCGCGTACGGACCTGCCGAACAAATCGTATACCTACCGACTCGATTGGAATGCCCTGCAAACTGCCCTGCAGGCTGCTCCCTGGGAATTTACCCCGGCCGCCCGACAACATACCTGCACTGTCGCGCTGCCGATGGGCGACGGCAGCATGGAGGAATTTGCCGTCTGGCAGGTAGCGCTTATGGCGCCGGAACTGGCCGCCAAAGCGCCCTATATCCACACGTACGGTGGAGAGTCCCTGCGGAGCCCGGGCAAGACCGTGCGCTTCAGTACCACGGTGCGGGGCTTTCGGGCCATGATCATGCGTCCCGATCTCGGTATTGAATACGTGGAGCCTTACGCCTGGGGCCAACTGGACTATT
>JBKJKS010000430.1:0-4360 GCA_046597295.1 Saprospiraceae bacterium | reverse complement strand
ATGGAATCCAGGGCCTGCTGGACGAGCGCCGGCGCAATGTCGCGCATCCGCAGCTCCTGCCGGATGCGTACCCGGCCCCAGTGGTTGATGCGGAATTTCCCGCCGGCATAGGCCAGGGCGAAGCGCACTTCATCGTAAAAGCCGTCTTCGCGCAGCACATCCATGATCTGCTCAGCGAACTGGGCCTGAAAGGCGCGGAAGCCGAGCAGATCATGGATGTGCTCGGCTCCCGCGCCTTTCAGGCCCAGTTCGCTGAGCCGGGTCCGCACCTCTTTCGGGCAACGCTCGCGATAGGCGCAAAAATTCTCCAGTTTGATCATGGCCTCGTCCACGGTGAGGGGCTGGGCCGGTTTTTTTCGGTAGAATGGCATGAACAAAAATAAAAAAAGTCCAGCGATTTGCACCGTTGAACTTTTTGCGGACCGGACGGGACTCGAACCCGCGACCTCCGCCGTGACAGGGCGGCATTCTAACCAACTGAACTACCGATCCGTTTTGCTTCCTTTCAAAAGCGGCGGCAAAGATAGAATCAATCCGGCCGGATGCGCAAACGTTTTGCAAAAAACCTTTAAAATTTTAACGGCTTCCCCGACGGAAAGAAAATCCGGTGACGAAACGTACCTTTGTGGCCCACATGCCAATGAAAAACCAATTTTCGCTTCATCCTGCTCCCTGGCGCTCACTACGCGTATCCAACACCAATTCGGCTGACTATGGCAATGACCTTCATGGATTTTGAAAAGCCGCTCGAGGCACTCTACGAGCAGCTGGAAAAGTTGAAAGAAGTGGGCGAGCAGGGCGAGCTGGACATGTCCGTTATGGTCCGGGAATTGGAAGCGAAAATCCAGGTCAAGCGCAAGGAAATATTCTCCGGGCTAACCGGCTGGCAGCGAGTGCAGTTGTCCCGGCATCCGGAACGACCCTATACCCTGAACTATGTCACGACGATGTGCCGGAAGTTCATCGAACTGCACGGGGACCGCCACGCCGGCGACGACCATGCCATTGTCGGCGGACTGGGCGATCTGGACGGCCAAACGGTGATGATTATCGGCCACCAGAAAGGGGTGAATACCAAGATGCGCCAGTACCGGAATTTCGGCATGGCCAACCCGGAAGGCTATCGGAAAGCCCTGCGGTTGATGAAGCTGGCCGAACGCTTCGGTTTTCCGGTGGTGACGCTGATCGATACGCCCGGCGCATTTCCCGGACTCGAAGCTGAGCAGCGCGGACAAGCCGAGGCCATCGCCCGCAACTTGTTCGAAATGGCCCAGCTGCGGGTGCCGATCATCTGCTACATCATCGGCGAAGGGGCTTCGGGCGGCGCGCTGGGTATTGGCCTGGGCGACAAGGTCTTTATGCTGGAACATACCTGGTACTCGGTCATTTCGCCGGAAAACTGCTCCACCATCCTCTGGCATTCCTGGGATTTCAAGGAACAGGCGGCCGAAGCACTCAAACTCGACGCCGTGAACATGATGAACTTCGGGCTGGTGGACGGCATTTTGAAAGAACCGCTGGGCGGCGCCCACAATGCCCCGGAAGAAATGGCGGAAACCCTGAAAAAACATATTCTGGCTGAACTGGCCAAACTCCTTCCACAGGACCCCGAAGCGCGGATAACCACCCGTATTGCCAAATACAGCGCGATGGGCAACTACCGGCAACTGCCGGCTGCAGTGAAAGGCAAGGGTAAATAGGTCGGGCGTTTAAAAATCTCCTCCCATGTTGGAAAGAATTCTTTTCGCTTTTTTTAGAAGGGCTTTACAGCGGGCGCTGGCGGTCAGTCACCGGCAGCGCAGGACCCATACCCTCCAGAGTGCGCGCACCATCGGGGTACTGTTCGATGCGACCGGCGACAAATACGATCGGGAAATAATGGAATTCGTCCGGGGCTTGGAGAAAAATGGCAAGCAGGTCCAGGTATTGGGATATTTCAAGACGAAAAAGTCCCCCGGGCAGCATCCGTTCGACTTCTTTTTTCAAAAAGAAACCACCTGGACGGGTCGCCCCAAAAGTGAAAGGGCCAGTGCTTTTCTCCTGGAAAAATTTGACCTGCTGATCTGCCTCAATCCCGCGGACGAACGCCCCCTGGAATGGATCAGCACGCTGTCGCCGGCCGCCATGAAAATCGGCCTGCCCACCCAGCGCCCCCACGAGTACGACATTCAACTGGAAATACCGCCGGAAAAGGGCTTTAAGTACTTCGTGGAACAACTGCACCTTTACCTTGATAAAATCGTCCTGACCAAAAATGAACCCGCACGAGCGATTTAGGGGCACCGGCGTCGCGCTGGTAACGCCTTTCAAAAACGGCCAGGTGGACTGGGAAGACCTCGAAAAAATTATCGAGCACGTCCTGGCGGGTGGAGTGGAGTTCCTGGTCAGCCTGGGGACGACCGGCGAATCGGTGACCCTGTCGGATGCCGAGCACCGCGCCATCCTGGATTTTACCATCAAAGCTAACCGGGGCCGGGTGCCGCTGGTAGCCGGTGTTTTTGGCGGTAACAACACCACGGCGCTGGTGGAAAAAATTCAGGGTTTTAATTTCGAAGGCATCGATGCCCTGCTCTCCAGTAACCCATCGTACAGCAAACCGGGCCAGGAAGGCATTTTTCAGCACTATATGGCCCTGGCGGAAGTCTCGCCCAAACCGATCATCATTTACAACGTACCGAGCCGGACGGCTTCCAACCTGACGGCTGAAACCACGCTGCGGCTGGCCCACGCCAGCGATAAGTTTCTGGGCGTGAAAGAAGCCTCCGACGACATTTACCAGGTCATGAAAATCATCAAGGGCAAGCCGAAGGATTTCCTCGTGCTCAGCGGCGACGATTTCATTACCCTGCCGCTCATCGCTACCGGCGGCGACGGCGTCATCTCGGTGATCGCTAATACGATTCCGCGTCCGTTCACCAATATGGTGCGGGCTGCCCTGCGCCAGGATATGCCCACGGCACAGCAACTCAACTTTCAATTGCTCGAACTCTACAAATTACTGTTTATCGAAGGCAATCCGGTGGGCGTCAAAGCCGCCATGGAACTCCAGGGATTGTGCAGCCGGGAGGTCCGCCTGCCGCTGGTGCCCATGAGCGAGACGGGGGTACACCTCATCATGGCGGAGCTGGAAAAAGTGCTGGGCTAAATAACCTGCGATGGCCCACCTCCACCCCGTCCTCCGGTTGATCTATTTCTTCCTGCGCATCCTGGCCTGGTTGACCGGCCATGTTTTTTACCGCCGCCGGCTGGTGCTCGGCCGCGCCCACCTGCAGGATTTTCGTGGACCGGCCATCGTGATCTGCAACCATCCCAGTACGCTGATGGATGTGCTGAACGTCGGCCTGCCCGTGCCGAAAGAGATGTTCTTCCTGGCGAATTACGGCCTGTTCAAACACCCGGTGAGCAGGTGGATCCTGACCCGCATGTTCTGCATTCCGATCAAGCGCAAAGAAGACGTGGCCGAAGGCGATCTGCGCAACAACGACTCCGCTTTTGAGCAGTCCTTCCGGCATTTGGAGAAACAAGGGGTGCTCTTTATCGCACCGGAAGGCTACAGCTACATGAATCGCTGGGTGCGCGAATTCAAGACGGGCACCTCCCGGATCGCGTTCGGGGCAGAAAGCCGGAACCACTGGCAACTGGGCCTGAAAATCTATCCGGTCGGGCTGACCTATTCTGCCCCCAACCTGTTCCGCAGCCAGGTAGTGATCAATTACGGGGAACCGCTCGACATTGCCTCCTGGGCGGCCGCCTGGGACACACATCGCGCCACGGCGGTGGATGCGCTCACCACCGAGTTGCAACGGCGGGTCACCGCGCTCACGGTGCATACGCGGGACGAAGCCGGACAGGAATTCATCCAACGCCTGGAAGAAATGCTCAACAATGCGCAGCCGCTACCGCAGCCGGCGATTTTTCAGCGTAGTCAGCGGTTGGCCATGGAACAGATCGACCAGGCCGCGCTGCAAGCACAGGTGGCGGACTATTTCACCGCCTTGCAGGCAAGCCAATTACAGGACATCGGATTGGAAGAAAACCGCCCAGCCGGCGGAACTTTCCTGGCTTTCTTTATTCTGACGCTGGGTTTTCCTTTGTTTGTCCTGGGCTACGCGTTTTGGTGGCTGCCTTGCTTGCTACCCTGGCTGCTGGCCAAACAGCTGCGGCTGTACGTTGGTTATGACAGCAATATCAAAACGATGGCCGGTTTCATCATTTTTCCCCTGTGGCTATGGGGCGCCTACCGGCTGGCGCTTCATTTTTCAGGCAGCATCGGCACAGCCTGGCTGCTGTTGTTGCTGGCCATTGCCCTGGCCTTTTTTGTAGAACACTACCAGGATATTTTCCGGCAATTCCGGGCAAA
>JBKJKS010000356.1:0-5694 GCA_046597295.1 Saprospiraceae bacterium | reverse complement strand
TCCTGAACTCCGATACCACCAAAAGCGAAGCGATCGAAATTAACCATTGAATTTATTTCGCCGGCCAGTGGTTGTTGGTCTTATCTACGTCCGGGACATAGGTACTGCCCAAAGTCAACGATTTAATCACTTTCGCCGTGGTGAATTTAATTTCTACCGCCGGTTCGCCTTTTTCCCAGACCGCGATGGAACGATGGATTTTTTCGGTCGAGCCATCGGTAAAAGTGACGGTCAGATCCACCGGTACGGGCTTGCTGCCCTTCCTTTCCACTAATACCGATTTATCTTTTTTATCATTTACAACCTGGCCAATCGCCAGATCCGGCACGCCGCTGTCGAAAAACCAGCGCTTCCAGAACCAGTTCAGGTTGCGGCCCGCCCCGGCATTCATGCTGTAAAAAAAGTCATAGGGCATGGGGTGCTTGCCATTCCAGTCGCGGATGTATTGATGCAAGGCCTGGTAGAACAGGTCGTCGCCCAGCAGATCTTTGACGTATAAATAGCCCAATGCCGGCTTGGGATAGGAGTTGATGAACATGGACGTCCCATATTCCTGCGTGGTCAGCGTCGTGATGGGCAGGTCCACCTCCGTGCCGGCCGCTCTTTCATAGGGCGCCACGCCGTAGTCATCGACAATACCCGCATCGATCATCGGTGAAATGAGCCACTCGCCAATCGTCGCCCAGCCCTCGTCCATCCAGCCGTACTTGGTCTCATTGGTCCCCATGTAGAAAGGGAACATCGTGTGAAAAATCTCGTGGTCGGTCAGCGTAATCGCCTCCGTGCGGTCTTCCACCGGGTTATCGTTGACCATCATGGGGTATTCCATCTGGTCGAGACCGTCGAAGATGGTCTCGTGGGAATATGGAAAAGGCCAGCGCGGAAATTGAAAACTCATCGCTTCTACCGTCTTACGAGCGAAGTCAATCACCTCGTAGTAGTCGCGGTGCCGGGGGTTGAACACGGCATCCACCCGGGTCCGGCGGCCGGTACTTTTGTCGACGACCAGGCTACTGGACTTCCACAAGTACTCCTTGGTGATCGCCACCGCCACATCCGTGACGTTTTTGGCTTCGAAGCGGAAGGTGTTTTCCGGACTATTGGTCGTGATGTTGCCCGTTTTTAAGTCCATACTATCGATAATGGTCGTGATGTCGTCGGATGTTTCCGCCTGGCGGAGCCGCTGGCAATAGCGCGGCGTGAGCACCTCGGCGCAATTCAGCAGGTCGCCGGTGGCCCACACCACATAGTCTTTGGGCACCGTCACCGCCAGCTGGAAATCGCAGAAATCATTGTAGAACTCCTGGGTACCCAGGTAAGGATGGCGGTTCCAGCCATCCAGATCGTCGTAGACCGCGATGCGTGGAAAAAAGTAGGCGATGAACCAGGCGCTGCTGTCGATGGCGCCGGTGCGCATGTGGGAATTCTGGTTCAGGGCATAGTTGTAGCGGAGGCTGAACCGGATGGTCTGTTGTGGCGCCAGCGGGTCGATCGGCACCGTCCAATTGGTACCTGCCGGCAGTAGATCGGCCGGTTTTTGTACCGTCCCGTTGATCAAGAAACTGCTGATCCGGACCCCGTCGCCAACATCCTCCGGCTGGATATTCACCAGGCGCGGCGAACCTTTTTTATACAGGTTGGGATAAAGTTTGAAGAGGATGTCCCGCAGCGTGTCGGGGCTGCGGTTGGTATACACGATGTCTGCTTCACCGCTGACCATCCGGGTGGCCGGGTCGAAGCGGAGGCGCAGGTCGTAGGTGGCGAAATTCTGCCAGTAGTTTTTCCCGGGCGCGCCGTCCGTGCTACGGGTGCCTTTATCGAAAGCAGACTGGATATTGCGGGGCACCGGCAATATTTCCTGCGCGCTCAGCTGGAGCGCGAGACTCAGCAGACAGCCAACAGTAGTAAGTTTCAAAGTATGCATGGGAACAAGCGCAGGATTTTGAATGCCCGGTCGGAACAACCGGCCAGGGCGGTTATTATTCATCGGCAACTTACGCGCATTTTGAAATGCGGACGGATGAATTCGATCCATGACCTTGTTTTTAGCGGCGCACAACCGCTTCCGAACCATAAAACGGCCTTGGCATGGGTTTTTAGTCATTTCGACAAACTTAAAACTAACTGTTATGAACGTCAAGCGATTATTTGGAATGGTACTGACCGTACTCGGTATTCTCGGCCTTATTTATGCGGCCTACATTTTCATGAACACCTCCGGCGGCACCCGCAACATGAAAACGCTGGCCATGTACGGTGTACTGGGCGCGGTGTTTTTCATCGCCGGTATTGGCCTGGTCAAAACCATTAAAGATACGGACAGCCCCTCTCCACAAGCGTAGGTATTTCGATTGCTTACCGGGCCTCAGCTCGTTTAATGTACCGTTTCCTACGGAACGTCAAAAAGCGTATGCATCCTTTCCGCTGGCCGGAATGGGTGCATTTTTTTGCCTGTTGCCCATCCATTCTCTAGCGGAAGGCGGCCAGCAGATAACGGGCCAGCACCGTCGTATCGACCTGTTCGAGGGCATGTTTGACGCCCTCCAGCAGCTGAAATTTTCCCAGCGCAATTTCCCCGGCGACCCGGCGGCTCTCCGCAGCGGTGACCATGGTGTCCAGTTCGCCCCAGCCGAGGGTGACCGGACAGCTGATCCGGGCAAATGCGGCAGCGGGCAGCCCCTGGCCAACACCCAAATCCTGCAAAAAGGCAGCGGTAGACCGGCAAACCGATGGCCAGTGCGCGGTCCCATGCAACTGAGCCAGCTGGTCGGCGAACTGCGGCACCTTAGCCAGTATTTTTTCGGGATCGAACATCCGGCCCATCCCGGCCGCTACTTCGGGCGACCAATCCAGTTTGGTGCCCAGCGTGACCACCTGCCGTACCCGGTCCGGATGCGTGGCGGCCAGGTGCAGGGCAACATAGCCGCCCATCGAGTAGCCGAAAACATTGGCCTGCCCTATACCCTGCTCCTCCAGGAAATTTAAAACCGTCCCGGTAAAAAGCGACAGGGAGAACGGCTCCCGGACCGCGGCGCCCCCATGTCCGGGAAAATTCAAGGCATGTACCGGCCAATCAGCGGGGAGCAGCACCAGTAAGTTGTCGAATTGTGCAGCACTGCCGAGGGCGCCGTGCAAAAGCAGTAAAGGGATCATCGTTAAATCGTTGAAAAAGAAAAAATTAACCCTTGGTAATCCGCCCTGCCGTGCTTGTTGGCGAGGACGCACAACGGCTGATAAAGATCGAGCTGATAAAATCTTTTTAGACTCGCTGCGCATTGACAATCACGATGTTGTGAAATCAACCCACGAATTTATTCGTGGGTAAAAATACTACACGCAACCTTTTGACCAACCGATTTATCGGTTTAGGGCAAGTCAAGCCAAAAGAAATACGGGACATTTTAACCGACGAGTAACGAAAGGGAGCGAAAAGTTGAGCCGCAAAACGCTGCATTATTCACCGGAAGCGCCACTAGACGCTAGCCTCTCATTCCACACATCGGGTAATCTGTTAGACATAAACAGACCGTACACCCCTGACTAGCTCTAATTTTCCGATGGCATTTGCGTAAAAAGAAGGTACTTGCCCTTCTAAATCAAGCGTATATGCGACCGGTCCTCTTTTGCTGTTTGCTCTTTGCCCTGTGCTCCTCCTGTACCTCCACCAGCCCGTCCCCCCAAAAGCCGCTGCCGGCCCTAGCCGACTATTTTAAACCCACGACACCCGGCATACAAAGCGGGGGCGTGGCGTTGGTCCCGATCCACACCCCCCTGGGCGATTTCCGGGTCTGGACGAAGCGTTTTGGGAACAATCCCACCATCAAAGTGCTGCTACTGCACGGCGGCCCGGGCTGCACCCACGAATACTTCGAGTCGTTCGAAGGCTTTCTGCCGCAGGAAGGCATTGAATTTATTTACTACGACCAGCTGGGTTCCGCCTATTCAGACCAGCCCACCGACACCAGCTTGTGGGAACTGCCGCGCTTCGTGGAAGAGGTGGAACAGGTCCGCATCGCCCTGGGCCTGAACAAGGACAATTTCTACCTGCTCGGGCATTCCTGGGGCGGTATACTGGCCATGCAGTATGCGCTGAAGTATCAGGAACAGCTTAAAGGCCTGATCATCAGTAATATGATGGCCAGCTGCCCCAAGTACGGGGAATACGCCAAGGTGCTGGCGGAAAAAATGCCGCCATTGGTGCTGGATACGCTCCGTCGTCTGGAGGCGACGGGGGACACCAAAAATCCCCGCTACATGGGCCTGCTGATGCCCCATTTCTACGAAAAACACATCCTGCGGCTGCCCGCAGCGCAGTGGCCCGATCCGGTGAACCGCAACTTCAACAAACTGAACCAGCAGGTATACGTGCTGATGCAGGGCCCCAGCGAATTCGGCATTTCCGGCCGCCTGGCCAAATGGGACGTGAGTGGCGAATTGCCGAACATCAAAGTGCCGACGCTGGTCATCGGCGCTACCCACGATACGATGGACCCGGAATACATGCGATGGATGTCCACCCAGCTGCCGCAGGGCCGCTTCCTGCTCTGTCCGGACGGTGGGCACATGTGCATGTGGGATGATCAGACGCATTATTTTCCAGGATTGGTCGATTTTTTAAAAAATCCCGTCACCGGGAAATAAAAAAACGGATCGCCATAATTTTAACTAAACCTGGCATCATTTTGGAACTTAAAGGGCTTCGATTATAATCTCATGAAGTTTTTTTAATCTCCTATTATCCGCAGAAAAAATAGGCTCCCGGCATCTTGCCGAGGAGCCTTTTTCATTTCCCGGGGCCTTGTATCTTGCGGGCATGAAAGCCCTCGTCCTCAACGCCCTGCACCAACCCCTTGATTTTCAGGAAATGCCCGCGCCTGCGCCCGGCCAGGCCCTCGTCCGACTGCGCACCTCCGCCCTCAATCACCGCGACCTGTACCTCACCCAAGGCTTGTACGCCGGTATTCGGACGCCCTGCATCCTGGGCTCCGATGGCGCCGGCGAACACGAAGGCCGGCGGGTGGTCCTCTACCCTGCTTTAGACTGGGGCGACGATCCCCGCGTACAGGGCAAAAATTTCCGGGTGCTCGGCATGCCAGATTCCGGCACCTTCGCCGAACAGATCGCCGTGCCGGAAGAGAATATTTATCCCTGCCCCGACCACCTTTCCTGGGAGCAGGCTGCCGCGCTGCCGCTGGCGGGGCTGACCGCCTGGCGGGCGCTTTTCACCCGCTGCCAGCTGCGCGCCGGAGAGCGGGTGCTCATCAGCGGTGTGGGCGGCGGCGTGGCATTGCTGGCCCTGCAATTGGCCGTAGCGGCCGACGCTGAGGTGTGGGTAACTTCCGGCGCCGACGAAAAAATAGAAAAAGCGGTCGCCCTGGGCGCCCGGGGCGGGGCGAATTACCGGACCGAAGCCTGGGATAAGCAGCTGAAGCGGGATGCCGGCGGCTTCGATGTGGTCATCGATTCGGCGGCCGGCGATGGGTTTGCTTTCCTGCTGGGCCTGTGTAATCCCGGTGCCCGGGTGGGCCTGTACGGTGGGTCGTTGGGTAAGATGCATGGGCTGAGTCCGCAATTGATTTTCTGGAAACAGCTCAGCCTGCTCGGCTTCACCATGGGTACGCGGGCCGAATTCGGCGCCATGCTGGACTTTGTCACCCGGCAGGCCATCGTGCCGGTGGTAGATGCGGTCTTTCC
>JBKJKS010000335.1:0-7807 GCA_046597295.1 Saprospiraceae bacterium | reverse complement strand
GCACTGCTGAACACCGCCGGTCTGCTGTACTACAAACTGGAAACGGCCACCGATATGGCCACGAAGAAAATGATCCAGACGAAGTAAACTGGTTATTACCCGACCAGGGACCGATTTTTAAGCATACTTTAAAATCGGTTTTTGGGATGGCCTCTCTCCTGAAGTAGGAGGGGGGCTTTTTTATGATACGTGAAAAAGGTACCTGGATTCCGGCCGGATAATAGCAAACCGTTTGAACGCTGAAATTCCTATCTTTGCCTACTTTTTTGCATAAATAGTTGATTTCAAAGGAAAATTTGCCGCTGACCATCGTGGGGTCAGGATAATTATGAAAGATATTACTGACCTGATCGGACGTATTTTTCTTTCCGCTATCTTCATTTTCGAAGTGGTGGATTCCATATTATATATAGATAAAACCAAGGCCACCATGACCCAGTACGGCCTCACCTGGAACCAGGACCTGCTGCTCTGCGGATCGATATTTCTGCTGGTGTTGGGAGGTTTGATGGTCCTGTTCGGCTACCGTTCGACCCTGGGCGCCATTCTACTGCTGTTGTACTGGACGCCGGTCACTTTTCTGGTCCACGACTTCTGGAATTATCCCAAAGATCAACTGCGCATTCAGTCTATTCTTTTCATGAAGGATGTGGCGATCATCGGTGGGTTGCTGATGCTGGCCGGGAAAGGCAGCGGGCGGTATAGTGTCAAACGGTTGTTTGCCACCACCCGGGTGCATTGAAAGCAGCTATCGTACTTTCGCTTTCCGGAGCATCCGCGAAAAATAAGCGGGGAAAAACCGTTTCAGGTGTACGCCCATTACCTCCCTGCCACCGAAATACGCTTCCTCTTTACCCTGTTCGATGGCCCGTAAGATCTTGTGCGCCAGCACATCGGGCGCCATGCCGCGGTCGGTGGCCTCGTCCATGGTACCGAGCTGGGAGCCGTCCCCCGTGAGGGCATTCAGGCTGATGCTGGTGCGGACAAAACCCGGACAAATCAGGGTGATCTGCAGATGTGTATCGCTGAGTTCGGCCCGCAGACTATCGAAAAAACCGTGCAGCGCATGCTTGGTGGCCGCATAGGAAGTGCGGTAGGGAGAGCCGAATTTGCCGGTGAGGCTGGTGACGGTGACAATATGGCCCAGTTGATGCATCAGCATGGCGGGCAAAACCGCTTTCGTCAGGGCCACCGTGCCGAAATAGTTGACGTCCATCAGCTTTTTGTCTACTTCCAACGTCGTGTCTCTGGCCAGGGCACGCTGCGAAATGCCGCCGTTGTTGACCAGAATATCCAGTTTCCCCACTTGTTTCAACACTTTTTCGGCGATTTGCGGAATCTGGTCATGCCGGCCCAGATCGAGGGGCTGTACCAGCACCGTCGCCGCGCCTTCGGCCAGGGCTGCTGCCGCCACCCGGTTCAGTTCCTTTTCATTGCGGGCCGACAGAATGAGCTGTGCCCCATGTTTGGCAAAAGCCAGCGCCAACGCCTCCCCGATGCCGGAAGAGGCGCCGGTGATCCAGACCCGCTTATTTTTGAAAAAAACCATTTGGAAGTGTTGGTTAATGGTTAATGGTTATCGGTTATTAGTTATTTGCATAAATCGCCTGGTTGCTAAATATGGTAAAGCTAATTAAACTGGCGGTTAAAATTTCCCAATTAAAAGTCAACGGGCAACGGGCAACGGGTAACCGATAACCGATAACCATTACCCCGTCCGTCCGCGTTCGCAAAGATAAAAATGCCACAACAGTCGGGTGCCAACACTTCGCCAGGGGCGCCAGTGGGCCGTGGCCTGCACGAAGTCCAGGTGGAGCGGCCGTTTTTCCAGGCCTTTCAGGACCCGGAAAGCCTCCTGCATGGCAATGTCGCCCTGGGGCAGGATATCGGGTCGCAGCAGGCACTCGGACAAATAAATGTCCGCCGTCCAGTTACCGATGCCTTTCAGGCGGGTCAGTTCCGCGCGTACTTCGTCGTCGGTCAGCTGCTCCAGTTTTTCCAGATGCAGGTCGCCGGTAGCGACGGCCTGCGCCAAACCGCGGGCATAACCCATTTTTTGCCGGCTAAAGCCGACTTCGCGCAACGTAGCATCGTCAAGGTACGATAGATTGGCGGGCGTCAGGACACCGATTTTTTGCTGCAATTTCAGAAAAGCGGCATTGGCGGAAGCAAGCGACACCTGTTGTTCCAAAATCATGTGCACCAGGGTGGAAAACCCCGGCGTACGCGCCCAAAGCGGCGGCGGACCGTATTTTTCCCGCACGATGGCCAGCCCGTCATCCTGCCTGGCTAACCAATCGGTCGCTTCGAGTAAATTTGTCTCGTTGAGTTTAACTATCATTGTCCGCGCAAAACAAAGACACCGCGCCAAAGTTGAAACCGCTGATGCCCTATGCATATTGTCACCCTCACCCTTCATCCGGCCCTGGATAAAAGCACGACGACCGCGCACATTATCCCAGATCATAAGCTGCGCTGCACGGCACTCCAGCTCGATGCGGGTGGCGGCGGTATTAATGTTTCGAAGGGCATCCGCAAACTGGACGGCCAGAGTACGGCGGTTTTCCCGGTGGGCGGCAGCAATGGCCGGATCCTGCGCGACTTGGTGGAACAGGCGGGCATCGCGACCAAAACGCTGGAAGTCAGGGGCGAGACCCGGGAAAGTTTTTCGGTCACCGATGAGCAGTCCAACAGCCAGTATCGCTTCACGCTGGCGGGTGCGGAGATGACGGAAAAGCAGGCCGATGACTGCCTGGATCTGGTGCGGGGTTTGCAACCCGACTGGATCGTCGCGGCCGGCAGCCTGCCGCCGGGACTACCGGAAGATTACCTGAAAAAGGTGGCTGCGCTGGCCAAGGAAACCGGCGCCAAGCTGGTGCTCGATACCTCCGGTCCCGCCTTGCAGGCCGCTGCCGGGGAAGGCGTTTATCTACTGAAACCCAACCTGGCCGAGCTCAGCGCGCTGGCCGGGGTGGAAAAGTTGGAAATGAACGAGGTGGACGACGCCGCGCTGCGCATCATCGAGCAGGGCAAGTGCGAGGTCGTGGTGGTTTCGCTGGGGGCACAGGGCGCCCTGCTGGTCACCCGCGACGGGTTCGAACATATACCGGCGCCCATGGTGCAAAAGCAGAGCACCGTGGGCGCCGGCGACAGCATGGTGGCCGGCATGGTGTGGGCACTCAGCCAGGGCAAACCGATGCGCGAAATGGCGCAAATCGGCGTGGCCTGCGGCTCGGCGGCCACCCTCAACCGTGGTACCGAACTGTTCCGGTCCGAGGATGTCTGGCGGCTGCTCGACTGGATCCGGGCCTATGGCGAACGCTACCGCTTCACTGATTTCTAATCCGACGGGTCATCTGGTTTGGGGAAACCCGCTTTTATTTGGCCATTCGGCGCCGTAAAAAATCCGATTTTGTAAAAAAGACCGTGGGGACGCAAAACGGCGGGTTTGAAAAACCAAGGACAAAACCTCTTTGAAAGAAAAGCGACTTTCTAACTTTGCCAGTCGGTAGGCCGCCCTGGCGCCGCATCAAAGCACAGCTGTTAACGAATGACCAATCTTATCCTTTTTGGCCCACCCGGTTCGGGCAAAGGCACCCAGGCATCCAAACTCGTAGACAAATATCAGTTGGTGCATATCAGCACCGGCGACCTTTTTCGCTATGAAATGGGCCATAACACCCCCCTCGGCACCAAGGCCAAAGCGTACATCGCCCAGGGCGAGCTCGTGCCCGACAGCGTGACCATCGGCATGCTGCGCAACAAAGTGGAAGCGCACCCGGACGCACCGGGCTTTATTTTCGACGGCTTTCCCCGCACGATTCCACAGGCGGAAGCGCTCGATGCCCTGCTCGCCGAGCTGGGTACGGGCGTGTCGGGCCTGATTGCCCTGCACGTGGACGACGAAGAGATCGTACACCGGATCAAACTGCGCGGCACCACTTCGGGCCGCCCCGACGACAGCGATGAAACCATTATCCGCAACCGCATCGGCGTGTATAAAAACGAAACCACGCCCGTGTTCGACTACTACCAAAAGCACGGCAAGAGCTATACCATCGACGGCATCGGCAGCATGCAGGCCATATTTGAACGGCTGACCGGGATTATTGACGGGTGGTATGGGGAAAGGGCAAACAGGCAAACAGGCAAAGGGCAGTAGGCAAATAAGCAAAAGGCAATGACTTAGATAGCGTGGAGGCGGTTCTGCAGCGGGTATTATTCATTTTCCGTTTCCATGCGCAGCGATTGGCCAAATCGCTTTACTTTTGGCCGATCGTAACCATGCCTTTTTGCTCACGACCAAAACAGTGCCTATGGCTCTTCCGTCCAATCCCTGGCAATCGCTGTGGCAAAAACTCCCGGCACCCCTCCAGAACCGCTATTACCTCACGCTGGTAGCCTTTTTCTTCGTCCTCATTTTTCTGGATCGCCACAGCCTATGGACGCAATGGCGCCTGCACCGGGCTCAGCAGCGGCTGGAAACCGACCGGGCGTACTACGAGACCAAGATCAAGGAAGCGCGGGAAGAGGCCGAGGATTTCGAAGTGACCAAGGAAAAATTCGCCCGCGAACACTATTTCATGAAGCAGCGGAACGAGGATGTGTACATTATTAAAGAAGAAAAATAAACATAATGTCTGTTTTAGTCAATAAGCATTCCCGCATCATCGTCCAGGGTTTTACGGGCAAGGAAGGCACGTTCCATGCCGAACAAATGATCGCCTACGGTACCAATGTGGTGGGCGGCGTAACGCCCGGCAAAGGGGGCCAAACCCACCTTGAACGCCCGGTATTTAACACCGTAGAGGACGCCGTGCACCTGGCGGGCGCCGATACCAGCATCATTTTCGTACCACCGGCCTATGCGGCCGATGCCATTGTGGAGGCGGCAGCGTCGGGCATCAAAGTCATCGTCGCTATCACCGAGGGCATTCCCATCCAGGATATGATCCGGGTGAAGGCTTATCTGAGCGGCCGCGATTGCCGGCTGATCGGCCCGAACTGCCCCGGCATCATCACGCCGGATGAAGCTAAAGTGGGCATTATGCCCGGCTTCGTGTTCAAACGCGGCCCCATCGGACTGGTCTCCAAATCCGGCACGCTGACCTATGAAGCGGCCGACCAGATCGCCAAAGCCGGGCTGGGCATTACCACCGCCATCGGTATCGGCGGCGACCCGATCATCGGCACCACCACCCGCGAAGCCATCGAACTCTTTATGAACGACCCGGAAACCGAAGGCATCGTTATGATCGGCGAGATCGGCGGCGGCCTGGAAGCCGAAGCCGCCCGCTGGATCAAAGCCAACGGCAACCGCAAACCCGTGGTGGGCTTCATCGCCGGACAGACGGCCCCGAAAGGCCGTAAAATGGGCCATGCCGGCGCCATTGTCGGCGGCGATGACGACACGGCGGCGGCCAAAATGCGCATCCTGGCCGAACACGGCATTACCGTCGTGGAATCGCCCGCCCAGATCGGCGCGACCATCCGCCGGGTGATGGGGAAGTAGGCGGTACGACAATAGATTCCTACGGAATGACAAAGAAAGCGCCCGGTGACCTTCATCACCGGGCGCTTTCTTTGTCGGTTGGCCGCCGAAATGGCCATGTGTCGGAATCTGGCACATTTGAGGCCTGCTATTTGCTGCAAGCGCAGAGTAGATTGCAGCACAATTGGCTGACCATCTTCCTAATCCGTTTTCCAAAATGTATAATCACATGAAAGACCCCCGCCTTCTTTTTACCTTCCTTTTCGCTGCCTTGCTGCTCGGTTTTCACTGCCACCTGTCGGCCCAATGTCTTTCCCAACCGGTTTGTTCGGCTTTCCCGCCAACGTTCTTTCACACGACCGAAAACAATTCCGCTTTCTGGAAGGATACTGTTTTTAAAGATCCCAGCCTGGACCGCTACGATCCGGGGAAAGTGGAGACGGTGCGGGATGTTAAGGGGCATTGGGCCGGCAACAATGAATCGTTTACGGCCTGTGTCCAATCTGCCTGTACCAATGTCGCCCAGGGCATTGAAGATGTCACGTTCGAGATCAGCGGTTCCAACCCCAGTGTTCCGCCCTTCAGCCTCTTTGAATTAACGGACCAAAGCGGCTGTATAGAATTTGAACTGCCCATCCCCTTGGTTAATGCGCCGAAAATTACGCCCAGTGGAAGCGTAAACCCGCTCAACGGACCGAGCAGCTTTGACCTGGTTTTGCTGGCCCAACACCTGACCGGTACCCAGCCTTTCACAGAAAACTGGCAGTGGGTGGCAGCCGATACCGATTTGAATGGACTCGTTGATTCAGCCGACCTGCGGCACTGCCGGCAACTGCAATTAGGGCTTGCGGATTCCGTCGTGTATCCCGGTTTTCGTTTCTATCCCCTGAACCATGTTTTTCCGGCCGGCAATCCCCTGGCCTTACCCATTCCGGATTTCATCATCCTTGATTCCCTGATGTTCAACACGCCCATCGAATTTGCGGCGATAAAAACCTGCGATTTCAATTGCAACGGCATTATTACCGGTGCCGAAGAAATCGTTTTTACCTCCGGAAACATCGGCCAGGCGCAGCCCAACCCCACCACAGCGGGCGTGTTCATTCCACTGCAGTTGCCGCAACCGGCAGTCGTGGCGATGGAAATAACCGACCTTACCGGCCGGGTCATTTACCGGTTCACTGCTCCTTATGGCCCTGGCGATCAACGCCTGGAAGTGCCGGCGCAGACTTTTCCACAGGCCGGACTGTACGGCTGGTGGGTAGAGGCGGGCGGGGCCTGGCGGACGGGTACGGTCGTCAGGCAGTAGTGTCCGCTTACAGTCGGCCGTTTGATTTTAACCACTTATTCATACCCATTAAGTATACACCCATTATAATCTCCTGCCTCATGCAAAAAATCTTCCTCCTTGCCATTTTATTCCTGCTGCTACACAGCAGCCTGTCGGCGCAATGCCTCACTCAGCCAACCTGCCCGGCTTCTCCGGTGACGTTATGCGACCCAACGAATAACGATCCGTTTTACTGGAATGACCTGAATTTCCATGATGCCGCCATTAACGCCTCCAACCTGGGTGAAGCGGAGACGGCACTGACCACGCAAGTGGTGAGCAGCTGCGGCACGGGTAACGTGCAGGTCAGTTATGTGCTGCTGCTCGATTTGAACGGCGACGGCCAGACCGAAACCGCTATTTCCAGCGCGGCGCTGCCCGGTGTCGATACGGTGTTCTTCGGTAATGCGGCCAATCCCAATTACACGGGTGGTGTGGCCAGCCATTTCGATGCGCGCCCCGTGCCGCCCAACCAGAAATATGGCTTTGCGCTGGAAAAAACCGTGCAGGCCAGCCTGGTCACGGCCCGCGTACGCTGGGCCACTACCGGAGCACCCGGCACGTACATTGCACCCCAGCTGCCCTACGGTACGCACCGCATCGAATGGCGTTTTGAAAAGGATGGCGAGGTCAAGACCTGTGCGTATACTTTCATTATTAAAGACTGTAAAGCGCCCGCAGTAGTTTGCAACTTCGGCCTGAGCGTGAACATCATGCCGACACAGATGATCCAGTTGTGGGCGACGGACTTCCTGCAGTATGCGGAAGACAACCACACGCCGGGTACCCAATTGAAGTATGGGGTTCGCCGCTCTGGCACGGGTACGGGTGTTCCGTTTGACGGGAACGGCCAACCGATCACCGCGGTGATTTTCACCTGTGCCGATCTGGGCGTTCAGCCGGTGGAACTATGGTCGGTCGACGCGGCGGGCAACGCCGACTACTGCGAGACTTATGTAATCATCCAGGATAATAACGGCAATTGT
>JBKJKS010000203.1:0-2596 GCA_046597295.1 Saprospiraceae bacterium | reverse complement strand
ATAACCAACCTCTTCGGAAACAACTTCTAAACAAACATTCAAGTAGTCGATCTCCAACTGCTTTTGACCAACTACACGCTCTAACTCCGCCACGCGCTGTTGCAAAATCCTCGTCTTGAATGCTTCGCTTTCCATTTGAACAACTGTTTTAATCCCCTTTTCAACTTCTGAATACAAATAAAGCCATTTGTAAACCGTCGTCCTACTCACTTCATAAAGTGCACAAAAATCCCGAACACTTATATGGCCCGAGGTAATCTCTTTTACTTTTATTTTGCGAAATTCTTCACTGAACCTACGGTTATACTTCGAATTCGTTTGAAACTTTTTGTCGCTTTGATTGGACATCGCTGATTGACTTTTTTGGTCAACCTATTTCAGGCACAGTCAAATTATGAATAAAGTTGATTATCAACTTTTATAAACCCTTATCAACTTTTATCAACTTTTATCCAATTTGCCTGCCCGCCATCAGCGAACGATCAGCACCTTTTGCTGTCCGACCCATTTGTTGCTTTGCCATTGCAGGGTGTACAGTCCGGCGGGTAGGGCCAGCTGAAAATCCAGATCAGTCGCCCGGCTGACCAGGCGCTGGTGAACAACCCGACCCTGTACGTCATACAGGATCATCCGGATAGGTTCGTCCAGGTCGGCGCCTGCGACGCTGAAATCACCGGGGCTGGGGTTGGGCAGGATACGCATTGCCCGGTCATCGCCGGCCGGATGACGGGTCGGCACAATGGCGGTCCCCAACTTGGTGACAAACAGTCCGTCACCGTTTTTGGAAAAATTATCCAGCTCGAGCACCTCGTGAAAAGAGCCCACCGCGTACAGGTCGCCGGCTTGATCGGTCGCCAGCGCGCGCCCGAAATAGGCGCTGAGAATGCCTTCACACCCCACCCCGCCGGCCGAACGGACCCAGTCGAGCGCCGTGGAATCGGTTCTTCCGCTCAGCAGCAGCACATCGTCACAGTCCGGATTCGCGTTGTCGAGTACCACGCCGTCCACGAGGAGTTGTGCGTCTGAGAAAGCGCCCGAAATGAAAAAGCGGTCGTCTTTATCCACCGCTACATTGGCCACCGGGTAGGCTTCTCCGGCGTAGTGTACGGCCACTACCGGGTGGAATACGCTGTCGGTGAGGTGTAACAGGATACCGCTGTAATTGCCGGCGACCGGCGTGGTCGCGACCTCCTCATTATTGCTGTTGAGATTGGACTCAAAGTCCACTACCACGTATGGCTGGCCCATCGTGTCGCTGGCCACGTCGAGCACTTCCAAATAGCTTTCCGAATTCAGGTTGTACGCCCATTGGGCAAGGCCTTGTGCACTATAGCCCGCCACGAAATAGTTGGCGGCATTGCCGCTGCCGAAAGTCTCCAGGTGTATACCGTCACCAAATTGCAGGGCGCCACCATCGTAGTAACCCGTAGCGATCACGTTGTTCTGCGCAGTAATGGCCAGGTGATCCACTTGGGCGTAGCCACTTCCATTGCCGAAAAACGAAGCGGAAACAGCCTGTCCGGTGGCCGAAAGGCGCGCTATATACATGCCATCCGTTTCCAGGTTGTCATAGGGCGGTAGATTGTTGAAGGTCAGCACCTGGCCATGGTAATTGCCGGTTACGAACACCGAGCCTGCGGCATCCGCTACCAGCCGGGTCGCGGTCTGATAAGTGCCCGCACTGCCCCTGCCGTTGGTCACCCACTGGGCTTGTCCGGCCGCATTGTATTGGGCGACAAACAGATCGCTGCACATGGGCGCACCCTGGCAGCTGCGTTGCAGCACCATGCCGTTGCCGAAATGGAGGGCGGCGTTGGAGAGTTGCCCGGATATGTAGACATTGCCCAGGGTGTCGGCACTCACGCCGCCGGGATTCAGATCGGCGGCGTAGATCGCTCCGCCGTTGGGCGCCACGATTTTCTGGACCCAGCCGAGGACGCCATTGGACGCATACTTAGCCAGAAAATACCCTTCCACCGCCCCTGATGCCTGCAACGTGACGTTGCCGCCAAAGTTGAGCGTGCCGGTGAAGATGCCGTACACGTAGGCGTTGCCGGCGGGATCGGCACAAAAGTCAAAAACTTCGGCACTGGAGTTGGTGGGGGAAAAAGTGATGGTTTTGACCCATTTGAATCCGGGGGGCGACTGGGCGGGGCCAGCCACCAGCAGGTGGCAAGCCAGAGCAAGGAGTAGCGTTTGCTTCATAACGGGCAGCTTGTGTTTATGCGCAGAGGTATTTATCCTTCTCAAATGTAGCGAAAAAACGTTGGCCGACTGCCCTTTCTTTTTCCAAAAGCGATGAAATGCACCAACTCTACCTCAAAATGTTCATCTATAATTACAACGTATTATGCATTGGTTGACACGACCAAAGTTTTTATGGTCGACCGTTTTTAAATAATTATATCGACCTTTGGTTGAAAATCTATTGCCATGATAAGATTCCAGAAATTTGCTATAATCGTTATGCACCTGGTGGCAATTAACTTTTCCGCCGCTCAATCTCCTGGTTCATTCTTATACCCTGTAACAGACACCATTTTTCCACAAAGTCTGACCCCCAGCATCCACAATAATAAAATTTACGTACTGCAGG
>JBKJKS010000108.1:0-3116 GCA_046597295.1 Saprospiraceae bacterium | reverse complement strand
GGAAGCGTAACGATTGCGGTCATAATAGCAGGAGCGCCATTCCCGATCATCCGGAAATGGCGCTCCTTTATTATTATTCCTCGTAATCAATATCCCCCATTCTGCCCAATCTTCCCGCCCGTCAAATCCACTTCCGTCTGCGGGACCGGCAGCAACTCATGCCGCCCGGCGATGAAGTTCTTGCCCACAGCGGTCATCACCTCGTTGGCCCGGCCCCAGCGCAGCAGATCGAACCAACGGTGCTGCTCCATGGCCAGTTCGGAGCGGCGCTCGCGGTAGATTTTCTCCCGCAGCTGGCTTTGGTCGGTGATGGTCAGGTCAGGCAATAGCAGGGTGCTGTTTCCCCGGGCGCGTTTGCGCACCTGGTTGAGGTAGAGCAGCGCGTCGCCCGGGTTGCCATTTTCGTTCAGGGCTTCGGCGGCCAGCAGCAGGATGTCGGCGTAGCGCAGGATGCGGATGTTGCCGGGACCATTGTCCTGTAGTCCGGGGTGGGACGGTACCCAGGCCTTCTGGTTGAAGCGCTCGTTGATGATCTCCGGGTTGTCTTTGACCTGGGTCACGCCGTCGGGCAGCACCTCGCCGACGTAGATTACCGTCGCTTCGCGGCGCGGATCGCCGTTCTCGTAGGAGGAGACCAGATCGTCCGAAGGCCGGTTAAAGCCCCAGCCGAGGTTGGGAATGCCCCGCACCCCCTGGATCATGTTGTAGGGCGTGGCGCCCGGTCCGGCCGCATCCGGCGTGGGCAGGGCGGCCGCGTTGATCTCAAAAATGGACTCGCGGCCGTTCTCGCCGGCCCGCAGGAAATTGTCCGAGTACTTAGCCAACAGGCTGTACTCCCCGGAGTTGATGATGTCCAGACACATCTGCCCGGCTTTCGGGAAGTCTTTCCGCAGCATGTACAGTTTAGCCAAGATGCCGCGGGCTGCGCCTTTGGTTGCCCGGCCCAGGTCGCTGACGCCGTACTGCGATTTCTCCGGCAGCGAAGCGATGGCGTCCTGCAGATCGCGTTCGATCTGCGCGTACACCTCGGACTTGGGCTGGCGGGTCTGGGCATAGTATTCATCGCCGGTCAAAGGCGCGGTAATGATCGGCAGGTCGCCGAACCACTGTACCAGCAGGAAATAGCTGTAGGCGCGGATGAACTTGGATTCTCCGATCAGGCGATTTTTCAACGTCTCGTCCATCGGCACATCGGGAATGCGCTGGATGGCCAGGTTGGCCCGGGCAATGGCGTTGTAGTGGCCCTTCCAGGCGCTGGTCATGGCCGTGTTGGTCGCATTGAACGTCAGTTCGTCCAGTTCGACCATGTACAGCGCATCGGTCGGCGTGGAGCCTTTGTCCGCATCGTCGCTGATGATGTCGGTCAGGCCGATCCAGGGCAGCGAAATGCAGTCCCAGGTGCGGTACTGCGCGTACACGGCATTGGTGGCCAGCACAGCCTGGTCCGCATTTTCAAAAAAAGTATCGTAGGTCAGCTCGCCCAGCGGCTTGCGATCCAGGAAATCTTTCCGGCAACCGGCGAGGGCCAGCACAACGACCACAAGGCTGAGCCAGAAACGGGGTATGGTGAAAAATGGCTGTTTCATATAGAGGAATTGTTTAAGTGCGAATGGGTGAGTAGAAAGGGGTTTAGAGGGGTTTAGGAAAAGGGTTTAGAGGGGTTTAGAAGAAGTTAGAGGGCTTCAGAGATGTTGTAGGCTTATGGGGTTAAGAGTGGAGAAGCATCTTTTTAGAAGCGCTCCGAATATGGGGTTGACATGCACCATGCTACGCAAGCCAACCCTTAACTAAACCCCTCCCCCCCCTCTAAACCCGTCTAAACCCCTTAAAAGGTGGCCTCCAGGCCCACCTGCCACGACTTGGTCACCGGATAACCAAGATCGTCGATGCCAACTTCGAAGGGATTATCCACGTTGGAGAACTCCGGTGAATAACCACTGTAATCCTGCTGGGTCCAGATATTCGTACCGCTCACGTAGACGCGGAATTTACTGACTTTGGCACGCTGGATCCAGTTTAAGGGCAGCGAGTAACCTAAAAGTACGCTTCGGAGGCGTAAAAAACTACCGTCCTCCAGGTAATAGTCGCTCACCCGGTAGTTGTGACCACCATTAGTTATACGAGGTTTGGAGGCAGTTGGGTTTTCGGGCGTCCAGCGGCCTTCAAAAACCGAGGCTTCCCAGTTATACACCGAAAAGCGGGAAGCCTTTTTCGCATTGTAGATCTTATTGCCGGAAACGCCCAGCACATCGGCGGCGAAGTCGAAACCCAGGAACTCAAAACCGGCACTGAAGCTGTAGGTCAGCGTCGGGATGGGGCTGCCCAGGTAGGTGCGATCCGTACCGTCGATCTTACCGTCGCCGTTCAAATCCACGAAACGCAGGTCGCCGGCCGTTTCGTTTTCCAGCCGTGGGGAAGCCAACGCCTCTTCTTCGCTTTGAAAGACGCCGTTGGTTTTGTAGCCGTAAAAAGCGCCAATGGGGCCGCCGGTGACCGACCGCGTGGCAAATTCACCCTGAATACCTTTGCCGAAAATCTCCGATTTCTGATCGTTGAGGCTGATGATCTCGTTGGTCACCGGTGATACAATGGCGGTTATATTCCAGTCGAAACGGCCGCCCTGCCGCCATTTCAGCAAAATGTCCCAACCGGTGTTGCGCACCTGCGCGGTATTGACCAGCGGGGCGCTGCCCGACCCAACATAGTCCGGAATGGGCACGGCGGCGATGATGTCGTAGGTCAGGCGGTTGTACCAGTCTATTTCCGCCGTCAGCCGGTTGCCCAGCAAGCCGATTTCCAGGCCGGCATCCGTTTGGCGGGCATTTTCCCAGCGCAGGTCCGGGTTGCTGTAATCCACGAGGGTGGCGCCCTGGTTTAAATTCTCGCCCTGACCAAAAATGGCGTATAAGCTGGATTTGATAACCCCCAGACTCGGATAGTAGCGGTTTCTGATGCTGTTCTGGTTGCCTAAAACGCCGTAACTGAAACGAAATTTGAGCCGGTCAAACCAGCCAAGGTTTTCGATAAATTCCTCCTGCGCCGCATTCCAACCCAGGCTGTAAGAGTGAAAAAAGCCTTAGCGTTTATCCGCTGCAAAGCGCGAAGATTGATCCACC
>JBKJKS010000568.1:0-3749 GCA_046597295.1 Saprospiraceae bacterium | reverse complement strand
CAAGGCTAATCCTGCTTTTTGGTGAAAGCTATGGAAAAAATAGTGCTCTTTTCACCCCGGCTGTCCAGCACATAGCACCCATCGTTTTCTATTAGCAGCGTCTTCATATAATTCTGCCGGATATTCTCTTCGTGGTACAGATCGACGCAGACGACCCGCCCGCCATACAGCCCCGTGATATCGTTCTGTAAAGTATGGCCAACCACCATGCGCCTGGCGCCGGCATAGTTCAGAATGAGGTTAATTTCTGCTTCGGTCAACAGATTTTTGGCAGCATCGCGATACCAGAAAATACCCACTTTCGCGTCGAACACCAACTGGGCGGCCGGATCAATGATATCCCCATACGGCTTGCCGAGGTACTGGCGGGCAATGTCGTTCACTTCCTTCAGGCCCCATGCCGATTGGGCCAGCTCGGGACTGATGCCGCCGTGACAAAAGACGTTGCCACCGATTCTCTCGACCGCATTTTTGGTCCGCAGCCAGCGGCCCAGCTCGGAGTTTTCATCGTACCAGCGCTTATAATCTTCCCCGATTAACTCTGCGTTTTCCAGGTATTTACGCCGGACATACTGGGTATTGCCTTCCAGGTTCAGTACCTCGTGGTTACCGAGAATAAAGTGCAGTTTGCCGCCTGCCGCCATGGCCTCCGTTTCCAGTTTGTAAATCAGCCAAAGGCATTCCGTCACCTGAAGACCCCGGTCGAAGAAATCGCCCAGTAACACCAGGTGCCCACTGCCATAAGTCCAGTGAAACTGACTATCCATTACCCCAGCACTCGTCAGCATCAGTTTCAAAGCCTGAAAGTCGCCTTCGATGTCGGACAGCACCAGAATTTTAGCGGGCAGGGGATAAATTTCCGGCTCCACCTTGAGCGTTTCCCGCAAACGAAAGGTAAAAAAATCGGGTGACGTTGGCGTAAAGCAGTGCAGGTTCAGATCGGCCCGTTGTCTGTATTTGGTAGCGGTTGCGACCCATTCATCCCCACGATTTTCCACTGCTTTCACGACGATGTGGCGCCCGCGATACAATACGAAAGGTCCATCCAGTTCGGCTTTGGAATTATCTTCTACCGGCCCATGGGCTGGCAGCAAGCCAGGCAGGAGCAACAGAACAGTGAACAGCAGATTTTTTAGCCACATAGTTTGATTCGATTATAGATGGAGTAAAGTTCGGGGCGGATAATGTGCACCTGACAAGAAACGTGATGAAAACTGTTCCGTCACTGCAAAAATACGTTGCAGTTCCACAGACCATTTTCAAATTTTTAAGGGCTTCCAAATTTCGTTCCATCTACCAGGCGTTTGGCCATGCGGATTTTGCAAAATTTTTTAAGCAAGTATATCCTCAAAATAATATTCGGAATTCAGCCTGCTACCGAAAGGCTGGCAAACTTTGCAACGGCCCTCCTTCTGACACAAGGCTGACCCTTGCACCCCTGGCCTGCGCCACCATGCGGGCATTTTCCCCAATTCATGGCAGACTTTTCCCGTAGCCCTGGCGTAATTTTCGGAGCAGCGTTAAGCATCGTGCTCAATATGCCACCGAATGCGCTGCACCACCCGGTCGATCTTTTTATTTAATTCGCCAAAAAACCACTCCCGGTTTTTCTCGGCACTGGTGCTGATAGGGTTGGATTTAACGATCAGCGTTTTAAACCAGTCCGCCGTAAAAGCGCACAGCTTGGGATCGGTGCTCTTCATGAAATTGGGGTTACAAAAAGCCGCGTACACCATTTGGCCATAGTCGCTGGTGATCAGCCCCGTGATGTTGGTATACACCATTTCGTTGTGGAAAAGCTGTAACGTCCCCAGCCCCATCCCGGGCTGCTCGCCAATCTTGAATTTTTTACCGGCTGCCGCCATCGCTTTCATGTGTGCCGCCCACTCGCTGAGTTTGCTGCACAACACCAGGGCATCTTCCGGGCGGCGGAAGCCCCCGGAATACAGGTGGTACTCGATCTGGGCCAGCGTATTGTCCATGATCTGGACGCTCCACAGCTCCGTACTATTCATCGCCACGTACTGATCGAGCAGGGTCTGGCTCAGCCGAATGACCGGCGCAGTGACCAGGTCGAAATCGAACGGGCGGTCGCGCAGGTATTCGAAATTCCAGGTGGTGCGGCCCCAGGTGTACAGTTTGAAACTGATGAGTTCGGGCAAAAAATTGTAGGTCAGCACCGGGATTTCCACGGACGCAAAGTGCATATGGACGTTCGGAATGCGGCGCAAAGGCTCCAGATCGGCGATGAAACCGCCCAGATAGTCCGTAAAATCGTTGAGATTATGCGAAAAGGCATTGAAGTCGAACAGTACGTTGTTCGTTTGCCCCAGCATCAGCGCATCCAGTGAAATGTGGTAGTGCCGGGCCAGCTTGCTCAACTCCGCCGGCGAGAGGAATGTATCGCCCCGCATCCGCCGGTAAATAGCGTCCTTGGCCAGGTGCAGCAATTGACTGAGCTCCTCCACGGCGTCGACACGGCGCGGATAGCGGCTGAGGAGCAGGTCAAAAAATTGCTCTTGTAAATTGGGCTCGGACATAGACGGGGCTTTCCGGATGGATTCTCCGAAAAGTAGGCATTCTCCCTTTTTCGAGGGGAATAAAATAATAAATCACTGTAAAACCTGGCGGCTTTGCCCGACCTTTGCGGGCCGTAAAAACGGCGTCCGGCTGGTTGCGGCCACCCGTTTTCAGCCAAGTCGTGATCCCGTCTTCCACTTTTTGCAGACTATGAGCAAAGCCATTCTTCTTCTTGCCGACGGGACCGTGTTTCACGGACTGGCCGGTGGCAAAATCGGCACCGCGACCGGTGAAATCTGTTTTAATACCGGTATGACGGGCTACCAGGAAATTTTCACCGATCCTTCGTACGCCGGTCAGGTGCTGGTCGCTACCAATGTCCACATCGGCAACTACGGCATCAAAAACACGGACGTCGAAAGCAACGGCGTCAAGATCGCCGGATTCGTCTGCCGCAACTTCAATGTGCCCTATAGCCGGGCCCTGGCCGACCGCAGCATCCAGGACTATTTCGAAGCGGAGGGGCTGGTGGCCATCCATGACCTGGACACGCGGGCCATCGTCCAGCACATCCGGGAGCGGGGAGCGATGAACTGCATTATTTCTTCCGAAACGGACGACGTGGCGGAACTGCAAAAGCGCCTGGCCGACACACCATCGATGGCCGGCCTGGAGCTTTCCAGCCAGGTGACTACCCGGGAACCTTACTTCCTGGGGGAGGCCGATGCGCCGTTGCGCGTCGCCGTCATGGACTACGGGGTGAAGAAAAACATCCTGCGCAGCTTTGATGCCCGGCACTGCGCCCTGCAGGTATTTCCGGCGCACACCTCCTTCAACGAGATCAAAGCCTGGAATCCCGACGGATACTTTATTTCCAACGGACCCGGCGATCCGGCCGCCATGGGCTACGCGGTCGACCTGATCAGGCAAATGCTGGATGATCAAAAACCGCTTTTCGGCATCTGCCTCGGCCAGCAGCTGCTCGCGCTGGCGGTGGGCTTGCCGACCTACAAGCTCCACCACGGCCACCGGGGCCTCAACCACCCGGTCAAAAACCTGCGTACGGGCCGCAGCGAAATCACCAGTCAGAACCATGGCTTCGGCGTACTCGAGGCAGCCGTCTACGATAGCCCGAGCCTGGTGGAAGCTACCCACATCAACCTGAACGACCAGACAGTGGAAGGCATTCGCCTGAAAAACTACCCGGCTTTCAGCGTACAGTACCATCC
>JBKJKS010000694.1:0-9328 GCA_046597295.1 Saprospiraceae bacterium | reverse complement strand
CCCCGGTATTCCGCCCGAAGAATGGCCGCTGCTCTTCGAGCCTTTTTATCGCAGCCCCCGGCACCTGGCGCTGGGCGGTACCGGTATCGGTCTGTCCCTGGTCAAAAGCATCCTCGCCTTACACCACATTGCACTCACGGCGCAGAGTCCGCCGGAAGGCGGTACCTTGTTCCGCCTGGTCTTTCCCCACGCGGGAAAGCCCCGGCATTTGTCCTAGTTCTGCCGGAAATGCCCTTTTGCCAGGCACTTGAACCTGCCTCCCCTGCGTTTTGCACCATTCCTGATCGCACATGACCGCCCAAATAAAAATTATGCATTCTATCCTCGTTTATCTGCGTATCCCCCTGCTTGCCCTGCTGGCACTCGCCTTTTACACCACGGCCTGCACCGCCCAGGTCCCCATCCGGGAAGTACGGGTCAGCGACAATAAAGTGGTCCTGCTGCTCGACAGCACCGCCGCCGCCCAGGCCATCACCACCGACCCCTACGACCACTATTTCGAGCTGGTAACGGCTGCCGAAATGTCCATTCAGATGAAACGGCCGCTAAAAGGCGGGGAGAGCCGCAGCGATCTGCTGCCGGCCTACCTGGAATTTTTAAAAACCGACGTGTCCAGTTTTGATCTTGCGGAATCGAAATTCGTCGCCGAAGTGCTGAACAAGGCGTACCGCACGGTGCAGGCCGTCGCGCCGGGCATTTTTCCCGACACCTTGAAATTGATCAAAACCAAGGGCACCCACTACGGCGACGGCGTATGGTACACCCGCGCGAACTGCATCATTATACCCGCCAACGAACTGGAGGGTAAAAAAACCAACTCCTTCACCACCACGGTTTTCCACGAACTGTTCCACGTCTATTCCCGGTTGAATCCCGCCCGGAGCGCCGAACTCTACGGCCTGATCGGCTTCACCGGCATGGACCTGGAACAACTGCGGCTGCCGCCCCGCTTGGCCGAACGGGTGCTGTACAATCCGGATGGGGTGAATTTTGCGCAAAAAATAACCCTGCAACAGCCGGACGGCTCCCGGGTGGAGGCTCTCCCGATCATTTATTCCAAGCACCTGGGCCTGCAGGCGGGTCAGAACGAATTCTTTGGCTATGTCGAGTTCAATCTCTTCCCCATTACCGCCAATGCCGACAGTACCTGGCAGGTGGGGGTGAAGGACGATGGCTATAGCAGCCCGCTGCAACTGGACAGCCAGCCCGATTTTTTCCGCCAGATCAAGGATAATACCGGCTACATCATCCATCCCGACGAGGTGCTGGCCGATAACTTTTCGTTCCTTATGGTGGAACACAACAGCCCGCTCTACACGCAGAAGTTCTCGCCGGCGGGTAAGAAACTGCTCGCCGAGATGAAGGCCATTTTACAGAAGAAATAATTCATCATTACTGCACCTCTTCCCTACCCAAATACCCCGCCTTCGCCCGCCACAGCGGATCGTCGTTGCGCAGCAGTTGCCGGATGACGGCTTCATAGTCGAGCCGCTCATAGTTTTCCGCGCGGGCGACCACCGTATTGCCGAAATCGTAGTTTTTCAGGGCGAAAAACCGCTGGCCCAGCTCGGCCGGCACATCCGGCAGCCGGTAACTCACAATACCGTTCGTGGGCCGCGTGATTACTTCCCAGCGGATGTTGGGATTGCCGCTGCGGGCACGGGCCAGCACCAGCACGTCGAAGGTCCCGAGGCACTTGACGGCCACGAAACGATCGGAGGCGGCGGTGGTCGGTTGCAGATCGAAGGCCGGGACCGGCAGGCTGCCGGGAATACTGGCGTAGAATCCGTCGGAGCTGTAGGTATAGCCGCCGGGCGCATCGTCGGTACCGGTCGCCGCAATGCGGTAACCGGCATAAATTTTCACAATCGGCTCGTAGACCTGCAGTTCGCCGAATACTGGTATGGCGCCACCGGGCGCCCGCAGCAGGTCGCCCAAAGCGAATAACTGCCGGCTGGCGGTATCCACTACGCCGTCGACATTATATTGCCAGGGAGCGGTGAAAGGCAGAACGATGGTCTGGGGAGGCGTGAGCAGGACGGGCAGCAACTTGACATCCACCGTGACGTCCAGGGCCGTACCGGCCAGGTTATTGAAGGTCAGAAATCGCCAGTTCGGCTCCCCGTTCACCTTCAGCCGCAGCCACATGTTGCCGGTATGCAGCACCCGGTACACACCGCTGAAATTGTTGTTCTGTTGCGGACGAATAAAAGCCAGTCCGTCGGGCACAATGATGGTATCCAGGGAAGTCAGGTTGGTGAAGCTGATGCGCAGGTCGATGGCCTGCTGGTAGCTCAGCGTGTGCAGCTGGATGCTTTCGCCGCTCGCCAGCTGGGTGTAGGTGCGGATGGTGAGGGAGGTATCGGTCACCCCCGAGCCTTGCGCTTCGAAGGTGACGAGTCTCACTACGGTGCAGTCCAGGCGGTCGGTCGCCTTGGCGTCGGGCACTTGTATCCGCGCCGTATCGGAGCCGGGCAGCCACCGGAACGCGCGCACCTTTCCGTCGCCATCGGTCAGAAACACGGCGTAAGTGGCCTGTAATTCATTGAAGTCATTGTCTACCAGTACTTCAAACACCGCGTCGGCCGGTGGCTTCACCACCGGATCTTTTTCGCAGGAACAAACACTCAGGATGACCATTGCCAGCAGGCCGGCTAATCGGATAGAATGCAACATGGGTATAATCGGTTTGGATAATTAATTTTAAGACTTTGGATTTTTGGACGTTGGATGGCCGGAGGTGATGCGCTTGTCCGGCGGGGCAAAATTAGCAGGAAATGGCGCGATAGCGGACGATGTTGCCGGCTTCAGCAAAAAGCAGCCAAAGTTTTCGTCCGAACCATTACCCATGACGGATATTTGCGGCGCAGCGCAATAACATCTGATCATCATCATTCACGCTCACCGAGACCAACCTATGCAGTCCATCGCCGTTTTTTGTGGGGCCAATAAAGGCAATCAACCCTGGTTTGCCGAGCAGGCCGCCTTACTGGGACAGACCCTGGCCGAACGCAATATCCGCGTAATCTTTGGCGGCGGCAGCGTCGGCCTGATGGGGGTGCTGGCCGATGCCGTACTGGCCCATAGCGGCCGCATCACCGGCGTGATCACCCACCAGCTCAACAACCTGGAACTCGGCCATCCCGGCGTATCCGATATGGTGGTGGTCGAATCCATGTCGGAGCGGCGCACCCTGCTGCTGCGGGAAACCGATGCCGTTATTACCCTGCCCGGCGGTTATGGCAGCATGGATGAACACTTCGAGGCGCTCACCCTGGCCCAACTCCACCAATACCACAAACCGGTGGGCCTGCTCAATGTGCGGGGTTACTATGACCCCCTGCACACCATGCTCGATCAAATGGTCACCTACGGTTTCCTGAAAGCCGAAAATCGCCAACTGTGTATAGATGCCCCGACTGTGGAGGAGCTACTGGACAAAATGCAACGCTACGAATACCGCGCCATTGCCAAATGGCATTGAGGCAATGGCCGGCGATAAGAAATAAATGCTGATTTCCAGCGGGGCGTCGGGTCGTCCCCCCGCGGTGGCAAGGGGTTAAACTTATTTTAAAATCGCCGGATCGGGCAAGCCCGCCTTGGCTTTTTCGGTTCTTTGAGCATTACTTTGTTCAAATATACTCAGCCTCCTAAAGTTTTGGCTATGCGCAAATACCTCCTGACTGTTTTAATCGCTTGTGTAGCGTGGGCGGCTACGGCCCAAAAAGCCACTGTTCAACCCAACTCATCGGGCCGGACGAGCCCAACCACCACCACGACGCCTGCCCCTGCTCAAAATAAGCCGGCTGCTACGCCCCGGACCACCACCACGACGCCCCGTACGACTCCCAAATCGGGGGTGCTCCGCCCGGCAGCCGCTGCGGTGGATCGTAGCAGCACCACGACGACCGTGCCACGTACGACCTCCAAATCCGGCGCCACCCGCCCGGAAGCTACGGCCACCGGGGATCGCAGCACACCAGCCACCACCACGGCTGCCCGACCGACGCGTACCCCCACCGCTGCTAAAAAGACCACGACCTCCCGCTACAACGGCAGCGGTACCGCCCGCCGGGTGACCACGGCGCCGGCTAAGAAAACGGTCCCGATCAAACCCGTCGAGCCGGTAAAAGTGATCTGGCTAACCCTGGAAGAAGCCCTGGAAAAGAATAAAACGGAAAAACGCAAAATCTTCATCGACGTGTTCACCGACTGGTGCGGCTGGTGCAAACGGATGGACGAAACCACCTTCACCGATCCCGAAGTGGCCCGCTACCTCAACGAGCATTTCTATGCCGTGAAGTTCAATGCCGAGCAAACGAACGAGATCAATTTTAACAATAAAACCTATCGTTTCAAGAACAACGGCGGGCGTGGCTGCCACGAACTGGCGGCCGAATGGCTCAATAACCGGCTGAGTTTCCCGACCAGCGTCTTTCTGGATGAAAACATGCACCTCATTCAGCCCTTGCCCGGCTATCAGGACGGTCCGAAACTGCACGCCATCCTGAACTATTTTGGTACCGACAGCCACCGGACGACCCCGTGGGAGACATACGAAAAGAATTTCGACGCCCAGTAAGAAAAATATTGCCCGTCAAAATAATAAGCCGGATTTCCACCTGACGCGGAAATCCGGCTTTTTCAGGTTCAAGCGCCCGGAAACCCCGTTCTTTGGCCGTGCTGATCTTCTCCTCCGCTCACTTTCTCACCGCTCTCACGTTTTGGCAGGCAACACTTTCGGAACGCTTTTTCGGGTCACGACTTTCGGCGAATCGCATGGCGCCGCCATCGGCTGCATCGTGGACGGTTGCCCGGCCGGCCTTCCCTTCGATCTTGATTTCATTCAGCACGAGCTCGACCGGCGTCGACCGGGGCAAAGCAGCATCGTCACCCAGCGCAAGGAAAGCGACACGGTGCAGGTGCTCAGCGGCGTCTTCGAAGGCCGCACCACCGGCACCCCCATCGGCCTGCTGATCCCCAACGAAGACCAGCGTTCGGGCGATTACGACCACCTGGCCGCCGCTTTCCGGCCCAGCCATGCCGACTACACCTGGCAGGCCAAATACGGCTACCGCGATCACCGCGGCGGCGGGCGCAGCTCGGCCCGCGAGACGGCGGCCCGCGTGGCCGCCGGGGCGATCGCCAAAATATTCCTGAAAACCCAGGGCGTGGACGTACAGGCCTACGTGAGCCAGGTCGGCCACCTGGCGACTGCCCAGGACTATACCCAGCTCGATCTTACGCTGACCGAAACCAACGACATCCGCTGCCCGGACCCGGTGCTGGCCGGGCAGATGATCCGGCTCATCAAGGAAGTGCGCAAAGCCGGCGACACCATCGGCGGTGTGGTCAGCGCGGTGCTGCGCGGCTGCCCGGCGGGCCTGGGCGAGCCGGTGTTCGATAAGCTGCACGCCGATCTGGGCAAGGCCATGCTCAGCATCAATGCGACGAAGGGCTTCGAGTACGGATCGGGTTTCGAGGGGGTGAAGATGCGGGGGAGCGAGCATAATGATTTGTATGATCCCTTAGCCCCCCCCCCGCCCCCCCGTGCAGGGGGGGAGCCGGATAGTGGGGAGACTGATGATCTTACCATGCTTCATAGTCACAAGTTCGCGACGCTGACCAATCATTCCGGGGGCATCCAGGGTGGCATTTCCAACGGAATGGACATTTATTTCCGGGTGGCTTTCAAGCCGGTGGCGACCATTATGCGTGATCAGGCCTCGGTGAATGCCGCCGGCGAAGCGGTGACGGTGAAGGGCAAGGGTCGCCACGATCCCTGCGTGGTGCCGCGGGCCGTGCCCATCGTAGAGGCCATGGCCGCCCTGGTACTGGCGGATCATGTGTTGCGGCAACGGGCGAACACCGGGTGAATGCGAAAATCACTATTTTTCCAAACCAGACTTTGTCCGGATTCGTAGGACCATCTCACTGAAACAACCCATGAACGAAGCACTCCCCCTGCGGAAATACTACCTCCATGACGGCGATCAGCAAACCGGCCCTTTCGCGCTGGAAGAATTGGAGCAGACATCGCTGTCTTCCACCACCATGGTCTGGTACAAAGGCCTGGACGACTGGCAGGAAGCCGCTACCATCGAAGAATTGCTGCCGATTATTAACCACACGGTAGTACCGCATGCCCTAGAGGAGGACGTGTTGCCACCGCCGTTCAAAGGCACCCGAAAACCGGAAACGCCGGATAAGGTGCCGGCTTTTCGCCCGGTGAAAGGTCAAACAGCTGCCCAAGTGGCGGACGATATGCCGCGCCGGCACCATAAATCCAGCTCCGGTCTCCTGAAAATTCTGGTGGCCTTCGTGCTGCTGGGACTGCTGGGCGCAACGATTTACAACGTGCAGAAATACCGGAGCAACCGGATATCGCTCGATGAGACAGTGGTAGAGGAGCCGACCTACGAAGAGCAGGTGCTGTCCATTGAAGACCAGGAAAAGGCGGCGCCCCGCAAGTTTTTAAAGGCCTCGGGCACCTATAAGGAAATGGTCTTTACCGGAAAATTCAAGATCGACGGGACGATCACCAACACGGCGACGGTGGCCAAGTTTAGGAAAGTTATCATCGAAGTGAGTTTCTACACCAGCAAGAATAAATACATCAGTGCGGAACGCTTCACTATCGACGACAGCTTTCCGGCTGGCAGCACCAAGGAATTCAAGTTGAAACTGGACCCGCCCAAAGGGGCCGAAAATTGCAAATGGAAGGCGGTGGGGGCGACGGCATACTAATAAGATCCGATGGAACAGGTACGGAACTGTTGCCAAATCCTTTCGTCCCCCTATTCAGGTTTGGCATACGGCAGGCGACCAATTCCCCTGGCAATAAAGTAGGCATCCAGCCCCTGACTGATCAGCACCTCCGCTTCCGATAAATGGACAAATCCATCCTCGCCAACCAGTCCATCGTCGATATCAACCTGTTGTATGCTTCCAATGATAAGTACCGTTCCATTCAACGGGATAGGAATGCTGGTTTCAAACTTCATGGCAATTTTTACGATAGCATCTTCTACAAAAGGTGCGTAGCAGGCCGGGTGATCAAGTGCTTTAAAGCCAACCTTTTCAAATTCAGACACCCCTTTATCATAACGGGCAGAGGTTTGATGCGCTTTTTTATAATGGATGGCCTGGACATAGTTGAGCGTATATTCTTTGGTGTCTAGGATGTTCTGTAACGTATCTCTTTGCACACTGTCGGGCCTGCTCATTAAGCCGAATAAGGCGGGGTTCGCGCCCAGATGGATGAGTGAATTGAAGATAGCCAGGTTCGTATGGCCGTCTGTAGATTTGGTACCTACCAGTACGGCCTGACGGAACCCCGCTAATGAATTTACAAACGCCGTTCTGTAACGTTGTTCTAATTGCGCTATGCCGGCTTTTTCCAGTAGCATGGTGGTATGTTTGGCGGAGTTGATTACCGCTTCCTTATAAATCAAGTAGCGGTTTTGGCGAATATGCCGGATGCCTTATCGAGGTTCGTAAAAATAATACACTGCAGCATACGGAACTCTTTTTTCTTCTAAACGAATCGCCGGAAGTACGCCTGCTTTTGCCCGGCGGGCAGGAATTCAAGTTGAAACTGGACCCGCCCAAAGGAGCCGACAATTGCAAATGAAAGGCGATGGGGGCTACCGCGTACTAATTCGCCAATATTTTCCTTCCGGTCGTGGCTGCTGATTATCTTTGATGACTATTTACCTCCCATCACCGTAATAACCGACCCATTCTATGAAAAACCACCTTTTTATCTGCCTGCTGCTGGGCGCTTTCCTCGGCTGCGCCAGCACCACCACTGCCCAAAACAACTTTTCCAAAGTCGACGCACACGCCCGCCAGGTCGATTTTCCGGCTAAACAGAACGTCGCCCAGCTCGCCGCCGAACTGACGACGGGCCTGACGACCGAAACCGAAAAGGCCCGCGCCATCTTTGTCTGGATCACTGCCAACATCCGCTACGATGTAAAACTGCTGATGGCCGATGACGTAGAGGTGGAAGAAGTGAAAAGCAAACAACGCCCCACGGAGGTGCTCCGCAGTAAACGAGCGATCTGTGAGGGCTACGCCAACCTCTTTACGGAAATCTGCCAGGCGGCCGGCTTGAAGAGCCTGGTCGCTACCGGCCTGACCAAAACCCGCAGCGGACGCATCCCGCGGATTGGCCACGCCTGGAACCTGGTGCGCGTCGAAGGCGACTGGAAACTGATCGATGCGACCTGGGGCGCCGGTAGCCTGGACGACGACAAGAAGTACGTGGCGGCCTTCGACGACGCCTACTTTTTTAGCGAGCCGCGCGCATTCGGGCAAAACCACCTACCCAACGACCCGCTTTTTCAACTGCTGGAGCAACCCATGGATCTGGCCGCGTTCAAGTCGGCTGCCAGCGGGCGAACGACCACGCCGCCAGCCGCCGGCGTGTGGACTATTCCGCAGGTAAAAGACAGCCTTGATCTGTTTGTTGGGCTGGATTCTGCCGCTGCCCGGCTCAACGCCGCCCTGCGCACGTTGCGCTTCGATCCCACCAATGGACAGGCCAATTTCTCCCTGGCCCTGCACCAGTTCAACGCCTCCAACCAGTTATTTTACGAGTACCAGGCGGTGCAACAACAACTAATGCAAAAGCGGACACCAATGACGCTGGAGCAGTTAAAGAAGGACGGCGTTCAACTGCTGCTCATCCAGCAACTGCTGGACGCTTGCAAACAAACCATTGCCCACATTCCGCCCGGTGACCGCCACTACCGTACCGGCCAGTCCCTGCAGCGCACCGCCGACAGCAACAAGCGCAGCTGCCAGGAAGCGCTCAAATTCAACCAGGATATGCAGGGGAAGTTGAAGGGAAAAGGGTAGGGAGCGTGTACCATCCCACCCGCTCGCGCCATGGATGCGCCAAGCGTGGCCTATACGCGCACAGCCGCTGATCTGGCGTAGGCGATCCATTAATCTTGGCATGTACCTGGCAACCCGCCATCACTGGCTTTGAACATGATGTGATTACACTCCAATGCTTTCTTTAAATCCCAATCAAACAGGTCAATCGTTGCAGTATGGACATGAAGGAAAATGAGAAAATAGGGAAAGAAAAAAAGACGCCTGTTTTGCGCAGGCTTGTCAGGATATTGTTCAGGGGAATAATGGTGGTTTCGCTCCTCATTGTCGTATTTCTCATTGGCTTAAACACCTATTTGAAATCGAGTGAGACCAAGGTTTTAAGCAATCTAAGCCTACTTAACGATGGCTCCCTTTCATTTGAATCCGCCAAAATCAGTGTTTTCAAAGATTTTCCCCATGCGACTATTTCACTCAAAAATGT
>JBKJKS010000652.1:0-5560 GCA_046597295.1 Saprospiraceae bacterium | reverse complement strand
TGGTCCGCAGCACTTCGCCCAGGTTATCATTCGTCGCGCCCAAGTAGAAGGAGTAATTGGCCAGCGAGCTACGCGCTGCAATTTGGTACTTCTCCTCCAGCAATGCCTGGGTCACACTCGGCGGATTTACGTTGGGCATTTCCATGAAAGACGTCACGCCACCGGCCACCGCGGCCCGGCTTTCGCTGGCGATGGTTGCCTTGTGGGTCAGCCCCGGTTCCCGGAAATGCACCTGATCGTCGATGATGCCGGGCAGCACGTGCTGGCCCCGGACATCCAGTTCCCGGTCGACAGATTCGTTGATGATGGGCGCAATTTTGGCAATGCGTCCGTCCCGGATGAGCAGGTCGGCCGCCTGGATCCGGCCGCGATTGACCAGGCGGGCGTTGCGAAGGAGAAGACTGGGCATAAGCTGCGGCATTTTTTTTCCCGTTTACGAAATAATTATCCGCCTTCCCTCCAGGGCAGACTGGTGAATGGCCTCCACCACGCGGATGTCGTTGCGTCCCTCTTCGCCCGGTACCAGCACGGCGGTGTCGTTGAGGATGGCCAGCGCATCGTCGTCCATCTGTTTGGCTTGCTCGTTGGGGATCTGAAGATTGAGTAATTTGCCTTTGCTGGTAGAACCCTGAATGCCGCTGTACGATTGGAAGGGATCGAGTTTGTACCAGCCCTGCTCTGCCGTCACGTGCAGGTAGTTCATGCTCATCCCGAGGCTGGTGGCACAATTGGCCAGGGCGCCGGAGGGAAATTCGAGTTGGAAAAGGGTAGTTTCGTCCGCCTCGGTATAGATTTCCGGGCGGGTGGTTTTTTCCTGGGCCAGTACGGCCAGCGGTTCCTCGCCGGTCACGTAGCGCGCGGCATTGAGGCAATAGACGCCCATGTCGAACATGGCGCCGCCGCCCATGCTGCGCTTCTGCTTCCAGTTGTCCCGGCGGGGATCAAAATAGCCGGCGGCTGCCGAAATTAAACGGACTTTCCCAAAGGTCTTGTCCCGCCCATAGCCGATAATTTCCTGGGTGTTCGGCTCGTGCTGCATTCGGTAGCCGATGGTGAGCTTCACCTTGTTATCGGCGCAGGCCTTGATCATGGCGTCGCATTCGGCCACCGTCATGGCCATCGGCTTTTCGCACCAGACATGCTTGCCGGCCTGCGCCGCCCGGATCGTGTACTCTTTATGCAGTGCGGGCGGCAGCACGACATAAACCACGTCGATGTCCGGGTTGTCGGCAAGGCGATCAAAATTGTCGTAGGAGTATATATTTTTGACCGGCAGGTTGTACTGCTTCTGCCAGCGCTCCGCTTTTTCGGGGGTGCCGGTGACCACACCCGCCAGGTAACAATGCTTGGTCAGTTGCAGCGCTGGCGCCAGCAGGTCGGTGCTGTAATAACCCAGCCCGACCAGGGCCACCCCGAGACGTTCTTTTTTCTTTTTCAGCAGGAATTGAGGGGAAACAGTCGTGGCGACCGCTACAGCGGCGGCACCGACGGCGGCTTGCTTGATAAATTTTCGGCGTTGTATCATGGCTGGCTGGTTTTAGTAGCGTCGTACGCCCTGGCGCTTATTCGCGATCATCCAGGAAGAAAATGAGGCTGTTCAGTTTTCGCTGCACCTTGTCTTCCGGGCATTCAGCGGTGATGTCACTAAAAATGAAAATATCGCCCGGCTCTCCCTGGCTGATGAGGGCTTTTGCCTCCGCTTTAAATCTGGCGCCGGTATTGTACACGGTTTGGATTTGGCCTTTATCGTGAAATGCACTGCCGCCAATCAACGTCACCTTGAAACCGACTGTGCTGCACCTGGCGTCAAAATCAAAGTTCTGCAGCACCATTGCCATCCCCATTTGGGCCTTAAATACGCCGGCCTGTATAGTATCCGAGCGCATATACTTTGCACCCAGTGCCGGTGTGGGGTCAGGAATGCGTTTAACCAAAAAAGAAAACCGTCTTGTCTGTGGATCCGTGTTATGGAAGGTTACGATTACCCTGGCCTCCCCGGGCGCGTTGACGCGCACAATATACATGTCCTTGGTAAGGGGTTTTTGGGTGATGGTCCCGGTACTAATACTTACCTCCAGGGAATCAGCAGGAAGGCCGCTTAATTGAATCACGTTGTCTACTCCAACATAAAGCACATTCATCCTAGTAGCAGTAGCTGTGAGAAAAACCGGGCAATCCCCACTGCTGTTAATTTGGGCATACGAAAAAACCGTCGGCAACAAAACGAAGGCCAAGCTGTAAACGAATTTCTGGATCATTATCTTAATGGTTGAATGGTGTCAAATTTAAAATGTACTGGCCTTGGAGGCCCTGATAATTAGCGGATTAACGCGCTGGTGCAGACCTATTTCACCACGACCATTCTTTTAGTCAACACTTTGCCGTCGCCGGTCAGGGTGACCCAATAACTGCCGGCGGCCAGGCCCTGCACATCCACCAGCTCAGTGTATTTACCGTATTCGTAAGACTTTTCTGTAAAAACCGTGCGCAAAGTATCGCCTTGCTGATCGAGGATGCACATTGTAACGGCGGTGCGCCGCCGTATTTTGAAGGGTATCCATACTTCCCGGCTGGCGGGATTGGGATAAGTCTCCTGTAGATCCAACGCAGCTTCGACACTTTGCTGACTAACCGTAAGCGCGGCCGGGTTGACCAGCGCCGTCCAGACACTGGTGACGTTGCCTTCCTGCCGGGTCCAGATGGGCCGCACGATGTTATGGTGGGCCACTATGTTGTTGTAATCACCGAAAAATATACCGGAACTATTCAAAAACGAGGTTGCGCTGACCTTGAAATTTTGGAAGGTGGCCCCTCCATTCCTGGAAACGGCCATGAAAACGTCGGTATTATTACCGCTCGTCAGGCGTCGGTCGTAGAAAACAAACCACAGCCAACCGGTCACCTGATCCACCGACACCCACGTAAGAAACTGGTGGCGCATGCCGGCGTCATCGTTCACCCGGATGGCCGGACTCCAGCTAAGGCCGCCATCCTGGCTCTTGCTCAGCCAGATGTCGGTGTTATCCACGCCATTGCGCTGATCGCTCCAGTTAATATAAATGGTACCGTGGTGGGGGCCGCCGCTGAGGTCGCAGGCGGTGACGGGCAGGCCGTTGCAGCGCCCTATCCCCGGTATGTTGTAGTCCCAGCCGCCGGGCATGCTGTTGACGGCGATGTCTTCGGCCAGCCAGCTTTGACCGCCATCCAGGGAACGGTCAAAACGCAATCCGGCTGGTCCCGCCCAGGCCACGTACACTTCTCCGTTCGGCCCAATCGCCGGCACCGCGCCTTCCACGGTCAGGTCGCTGTCCACGCAATCACCCGCTATTTTATTGAGGCGCAGGGGCGGCGACCAGGTCAGGCCCGCATCGGAACTTTTGGAAAACAGAATGCGCGAACTGTCCTGCGGGTCACCGCTGCCATAGTTATCGAATTCCGTCCAGGTGACGAACAGGCCGTTCGTTTTACGGTTCACGGCCAGCCAGTGCTTATCCTGTGCTTTTTGGTTGTTCAGGCCGGTATAGGTGCCGGGCGACCAGCTTTGGCCATGGTTGGTGCTTTTCTGGCAGACGATCCGGTCGATCCAGCTGCCGTTATCAGGGTTGGACAGGTGTAAAAAGTAAAAGGCGCCGGTCGTATCCACCCCGATACAGGGATCCCCCCAGACGCCATAGGGCGACTGGAGCTGGCTCTTGGTCCAGGTGATGCCCGTATCGGCCGAGGTATATACGTTGTTCAGGTTAGCGCCGGCCACGAGGCGGTTGGGATGCCGGGGATCCAGCATAATGGCAGGTTCGTTCGGGTTGGACTGGTCACCAATCTTAATATTGGGATGTTGGGCAAAAAGCGGCGCTCCCGAACTAAGGAGCAGCCACAACAGCAGATTTTTTTTCATGGCAGCCATTTGCAAAGGTGGGCAACAAAGCACGGAATACAAAGAACGTGCAAAACGGGAAGGAATAATTTTACGGGCTTGGCGTTCTTTGCGATTTGATAATAATACGAGCCACATGACCATCCTCGAAACAGCGCGCCTGCGTATCCGCGAACTCCGCGACGATGATTTATACAGCATTTTTCTCCTGCAGAGCGATCCGGCCGTCATGCGCTATATCCGTTCGGCGGAAACCGACCCAGGTGTCGTCCGCGACCGCATCGTGCAGTGGGGACAGTACCACGCCAAACAACCAAAATTGGGCGTCTTCGCGATGGAAATGCGGGCGACGGATTCGTTTGCCGGCTATTGCACGGCCCGGCACATGGACTTCGATGCCGGTCGGGATCTGGAAATCGGCTACGTGCTGATGCCCCGGTTTGCCGGTCAGGGACTGGCCTCGGAGGTCGCCTCGGCTTTGACGGACTACCTGTTCCGGGACCTGCGGGCAGAAAAGGTGGTGGCGGTCACCGATCCGGAAAATGCAGCCTCGCAACGGGTGCTGGAAAAATGCGGCTTTCAGCCCAAGCACACGCTCGAAATTTACGGCACTACCTGCCTCCTGTTCGAACGCTCCCGTGATCCGGAGCGACCGATCGTCTTATAGGTAGCCCATGCGTTGCAGCGACCGTTCGTCGTCGCGCCAGTTATCGCGCACTTTCACGGTCAGTTCCAGGAAGACCTTGGTTTGTAAAAATCGCTCGATGTCGCCCCGGGCGTAGGTGCCGAGTTTCTTGATGGCCGCTCCGCCCTTACCGAGGATGATCGCTTTTTGCGTTTCCCGCATGACAAATATCGTCGCCTGTATTCTGGCGATGGCCTCGCCGGCATTGGTCGTGGTCTCCTGAAAGCCCTCCACGTTCACTTCGCTGGAATAGGGCAGCTCATCATCGTAGAGCATGAATATTTTCTCCCGAATAATTTCGCCGACGAAGAAGCGCTCGGGCCGGTCGGTGAGTTGATCAGTGGGATAAAATGGTTCGCCTTCCGGCAAATACGACAGGATTTTTTCCAGCAACTCAGCGGCGCGCGGGGCCTTGAGGGCCGAAATAGCCATGGCATCGGCCACCTCCACCCGTTTTTTCCACCAACCGGTCACGTCCTGGGCCCGTTGCTCCTGAACCAGATCAGACTTGTTCAGGAGCAGTAAAATGGGGGCCTTGGCCTTGGTCAGCACCTCGATTACCGGATTGTCCGATTCGAGTTCCTCGGTGACATCGGTCACGAACAGCATCAGATCGGCATCTTCCACGGTACCTTCCACAAAGCGGTTCATGGCCAGGTGCATCTTGTACGACGGTGTTTTGACGTAGCCGGGGGTATCGGAAAACACAATCTGAAAATCCTCACCGGTCAGAATGCCAATGATCCGGTGGCGCGTCGTTTGTGGCTTGTGGGTGATAATGCTCATGCGTTCGCCCACCAGCGCGTTCATCAGCGTGGATTTACCGGCATTGGGGCGGCCAATAATATTGACAAAACCGGAACGAAAGGGCGTTTTTTCAGACATCAGGGAATGGGAAATGTGGGCAGTGAGAAAAATGTGGGCAGTGTAGCTCCGCCCCACGGCTTCCTGCCATCAACCTGCTCCCAGCCTTTGCACACGGCCTTCGACCAGGGCCTCGA
>JBKJKS010000613.1:0-4284 GCA_046597295.1 Saprospiraceae bacterium | reverse complement strand
ACGCCTTGCTGGCGGCCAAAAGTGGCGTCGCCCGCGTTGTCATCGGCCATGCGGAAGACGTCCGGGCAAACGCAATGGGCGAAAAAACCGTTGGAACGCTTATTACCATCTGATATGCAAATACCCACGCCAGCTATCGTCCAGGCTTTGTCGGAAGAGGCCCTCTGCTTGTTGCAAGGACTGGTCGCCACGCCTGCTTTCAGCAAAGCGGAAGAAAAAACGGCGGACCTGCTGGTTGAATTTTTCACCAAAAAAGGGCTTCCGGCAGTTCGTTTCGGGAACAACGTATGGACCCAAAACCGGCATTTCGACCCGAGAAAGCCCACCTTACTGCTCGTTTCGCACCACGATACCGTCCGCCCGAATACCGGCTATACCCGCGACCCCTTCGACCCCGTTCTGGAGCACGGACGCTTGTATGGCTTGGGCAGTAATGACGCCGGCGGTAGTCTGGTCAGCCTGCTGGCCGCTTTCTGCTGGTTTTTTCCATTGGAAACACTGTCTTATAACCTGATCCTGGCCGCTGTTGCCGAAGAAGAGATCAGCGGGCCAGGCGGCATCGAGGCCCTGTTGCCGATGTTGCCCGCCATCGATTGCGCCATCGTCGGAGAGCCCACCCAAATGCAACTGGCGATGGCCGAGAAGGGCCTGCTGGTGCTCGATTGCCGCACGTCGGGCCGGGCGGGTCATGCGGCTCGGGAAGAGGGAGTCAATGCCATTTATGCTGCCCTGCCGGATATCGAATGGTTCCGCACCTTCCAATTTCCCAAAATTTCGACCTGGCTGGGCGGCGTCAAAATGAGCGTCACGGTCATCCATACGCCCAATCAGGCCCACAATGTAGTGCCCGACGAATGCCACTTCGTGGTAGATGTGCGCCTCACCGACGTATACACCATGGAAGAAATTTTGCTGATTATTCGCCAGCATGTCCAGTGTACCGTGCAGCCACGATCCCTGCGCTTACACGCCACCGCGATCCCGCCGGATCATCCCCTGGTCCGGGCCGGGCTGGCGCTCGGCCGGCAGACCTACGGTTCGCCCACCATGAGCGACAAAGCGCTGCTGCCGTTTCCGGCGTTGAAAATGGGACCGGGCGATAGCGCACGTAGCCACAGCGCCGATGAATTTATTTATACCGCAGAAATTCAGGAGGCCATTGATCTCTACGTTCGTCTGCTGCTTACGCTCAAATTCTAAATCCCTCTAAATCAATTACATATGAAACTCTGGCAAAAAGAATCCGGCTTATCTGCGGCCGTCGAGCATTTCACCGCTGGGCAGGATCGGGAAATGGACCTGTACCTGGCGCCTTACGATGTACTGGGTTCCTTGGCCCATTTGGCGATGTTGGAAAAAGTCGGTCTGGTGCCTCCGGCAGAAGCGCAATCTTTGCGGCAGGCTTTACAGGAAATTTACGGGGAAATAGCCGCCGGTACATTCAGACTGGAGTCCGGCGTCGAGGATGTGCATTCGCAAGTGGAGTTGCTGCTGACGCGTAGGGTAGGGGAGGCGGGCAAAAAAATTCACACCGGCCGCAGTCGCAACGATCAGGTGTTAACCGATCTGAAATTGTTTTTTCGCGTAGAAATTGAACGGCTGAGCCAGGCGGTGCACGCCTTTTTCGAAGTACTGCTCCAAAAAAGCGAGGCCCACAAAAACGATCTAATGCCCGGCTACACGCATTTTCAGGTAGCCATGCCTTCGTCATTTGGCTTGTGGTTTGCCGCCTATGCGGAAGGCCTGAGTGAAGACCTATGGAGCCTGCAGGCGGCATACCGGCTGGTCAATAAAAATCCACTTGGCTCGGCAGCCGGGTACGGGTCCTCTTTTCCACTTGACCGGGATCTGACGACGGAATTGCTGGGTTTTGATGCACCGCATGTAAATTCTATAACGGCGCAAATGAGTCGGGGTAAAACGGAACGCGTGGTCGCGCAGGCTTTGAGTAATATAGCAGCTACTTTGAGCAAGCTGGCCGCCGATGGTTGCTTGTTTATGTCGCAGAATTTTGGGTTTATTTCTTTTCCCGACGAGTTGACCACCGGCAGCAGTATTATGCCGCATAAAAAGAACCCGGATGTTTTTGAAATAGTACGGGCCCGCTGCAACGGCCTGCAAGCCCTGCCCAATGAAATTGCCCTGATTACCGGAAACTTACCCTCCGGCTACCATCGCGACTTTCAGGTGCTGAAAGAAAAGCTGTTCCCGGCTTTTGGTGTGTTGCACGATTGCCTGAATATGCTCGGCCTTATGCTGGAAAGTATCCGGGTCCGGGCAGACATCCTGGCCGACGAACGCTACCGATTTGTCTTTACGGTCGAGGAAGTCAATCGGCTGGTACAGTCCGGTTTGCCTTTCCGGGATGCTTATCAACAGGTGGCATTATCCGTGGACAACGGCACTTTCCTGCCGGCCAAGATGCTGCCCCACACCCACTTGGGCAGTATTGGGAATTTAGGCAACGATCGTATCCGCGCGGCGATGGAGGAGGTAATACGCTCCTTCGGTTTTGAACGCCCCCGGGATGCCGAAAAGAGCCTGCTGGAAAATTAGAACGCCGGACCAAAAAAACTGCTTGTTTTGCGTACCGTTAGCAATTCTCCTGTCTTTGTTAAAAACGGTAGCCCTCCATGCATTCAGCCCATATCCTCCTTGTAGACGACAACCCCGGTGTGCTCAGTGCCGGTAAGCTCCTGTTGAAGCGCCATTTTGCGGAAGTGGAGACCACCCGTGAACCCGCCGAAATCCCCGATCTGCTGCGGGAACGCCGTTATGACGTCATTTTGCTGGATATGAATTTCAACCGGACCAAAAACACCGGGCAGGAGGGATTTCAGTGGCTGGAAAAAATTCTCGATCTGGATCCTACGGCCGTCGTGGTGCTCATTACCGCGTATGGCGATGTGGAACTGGCTGTCCGGGCTATTAAAAACGGCGCGACGGATTTCGTGCTGAAGCCCTGGGACAATGACAAGCTCCTGGCCACCCTGCATGCCGCGCTGCGCCTGAAAAGTAGTCAGGACGAAAACATCCAGTTGAAATCCAGGCAATTGGGACGGAACCTGGCGGCGGCGCGCGACTTGCCAAATTTTATTTTCAAAAGCCAGGCCATGCAGCAGGTGTTCGACACGGTGCAGCGGGTGGCGGAAACGGATGCCAACGTGCTGCTGCTGGGCGAGAACGGCACCGGGAAGGATCTGGTGGCCCAGGCCCTCCATGCGCATTCGAAACGGGCCCAGGAGAATTTTGTCAAGGTAGATCTTGGCGCGCTGACCGATAGCCTGTTCGAAAGCGAGCTGTTCGGGCACGTGAAAGGCGCTTTCACCGATGCGCGCGAAGACCGGCCCGGCCGCTTCGAAGCCGCCGATGGCGGGACCATTTTTCTGGACGAGATCGGTAACCTGCCACTGGGATTACAAGCCAAGCTGCTGACCGTGTTGCAAAACCGGACCGTTACCCGCGTGGGGGCCAATCGGGTAAAACCTGTGAACGTGCGGGTAGTGGCCGCGACCAACCAAAGTCTGTACGAAATGGTGAAAAACCGTACTTTCCGCCAGGACTTGCTTTATCGCATCAATACCATCGAAATCCAGCTGCCCGCTCTACGCGAACGCCCCGAAGACATCGAGCCGCTGGCCACCCATTTTCTGACCCAGTTTGCTCAGAAGTACAACCGGACCGTCGGGGAATTCAGTCCGGCCCTGCTCAAAGAAATGTACCGTTATGCCTGGCCTGGCAATGTGCGCGAACTACAGCACGCGGTCGAACGCGCCGTCATCATGGCGCAGGACGATACCCTGCAACCCACCGATTTTTTCTTCCGTGATGCCGGACAATCGCGGGAGGGCAGTGAACTGGCGACCATGAACCTGGACGAAATGGAAAAGCAATTGATTATGAAGGCGCTGAACAAACACTATGGCAACATCACCGAAGCGGCGCAGGAGTTGGGACTGACTCGGGCGTCATTGTACCGGAGGCTGGAGAAATATAATCTTTAACGCCAATGAGCAAAAGAGGGTAGGGGGGCGCTGCCCTGGTTCATTTTCGCTTGACCTACCGGCAGAACCGGCAATTATAATTAAAATGACCTCGATCCGTTCGTTTTCTGCTGTTTTTGCCTGGCGAATTGCCTTACTGGCTGTTTTGTTACTCGGTACAGCCTATTGGGTGACGGCCACACCGCGTCAGTACTTGTTCGCTGCCGTCTCTCTGGTAGCTGCCATCGCTACCGCTTTCAGTCTCTTTCACTACGTAAACGACACCAACCGCCGGCTGGCC
>JBKJKS010000434.1:0-2935 GCA_046597295.1 Saprospiraceae bacterium | reverse complement strand
TGACAGCCGCCATTCCGAATTTTTCGGAATGGCGGCTGTGCACTGCATTAAACCTTAATTTTTTTAAAACGGGGCAATACCCGTCACGATCACATCCACCCGCACGCTGGCGCTGGCCCCCACCGTGACGTTGCTCAGGTTCAGACCGGCCAGTACATCCAGGAGCAACGTACCCTTTTCTTCCAGTTTTCCGTCGCTGTTGCTATCCTCATAGGCGACAAAATGCAGGGAGTAATCGCCCGATTCCAGGAAAGCGAGCGTGTACTGATCGCTGCCATTGACCACTGCGGCGCTAACGGCATTTTTAAAACGGATGCCGCTGGTGCCCTGCGGTTGCTTTTCCGCCTCGGTATAAGTGCCTTTTTTGTAGGCATAGACGACCACTTTGCTACCCGTCTGGTTCAGGGCGTCGGTAACGCTGCCCTGGATCGTGCCGGTTTGTTCTTTCGTCACGAGCCGCAGGGCGGCCGCCAACTCGGCATCGGTCACGAACTGGTATTTGGAGGTGCCGCTGCTGGTGTAACGAATCGACTTGCGCAGATCAAAATCCAGTACGGCATTGGTGGTCGTGCTGGATGTAACCTTCAAAAGGGCGGCACTTTTCAGTTCATAGGCCGTGCTGGCGGTCGTACCCAGGGCGTGTTTTACCCCGTCTTTGGTCAGTACGTAGCAGCCTGGCCCCGTTCCGGAAGCGTCTTTATCCAGGTCGAGCACCAGCCGCACATCACTGTAGGTGCCGGCATTCAGGCGCCCGCTGCCGAGGCCTTTCACCTGTCCGTTCTGGTAGGCCAGCAGATCGATGGTCTGCTTGCCGGAAAAATCGCTGATGGCGGCGCCATCCACTTTCACGGCTACCACCGTGACGAATACGCCCTGGATGTTCGGATCGTCCACCGGTGCATCGGTTATTTCAAAATTAGCGGTGCCCTGCGCACCATTGGTGGTGTCATCTTTGGTGCAGCTGCTAAGCCCGCCCAACAGCAGTGCCAACGCACTGCCCAACATAAATTTTGATACTTTCATAATGCGAAATTTTTAATAAAGTGAGTAAAATGAGGGTAGGTACAGATAGGTTCGGATAGGCAGATAGGTGCGGGTTAGCCAATTTTTAAGTCGCCCTAACTACGTTGTCCTGCACGGGTTTATTCTTTCCGAAAATTTTAAATTTCAATTCCTAAAATCTGGAGCAGCGTTGTTTGTAATTGCAAGTGTCTGTAAATCAATTGCTTATACATTTGCCCGTCCCTTTGGACTTTAACAGTTTTCAGACCCACTCTTAACACTTGGACCGGCCCTTACCCGCTGGTGAACAAAAGCCTGAAAAATCCTTTTCATAAAAAACCCACCCAGTTATATCCCCGACATGGACGTTGCGCTGCTCCATATTATCGTCCGGCGGCTGGAAGAGGCCTATGGCCGCCAGACCCGCTACTCGACCAAAAATCCGATGGATCAGCTCATCGCGACCATCCTGTCGCAGCGGACGAATTATGCGGACGAGCTACAGGCCTTTACCCAGATGCGGGATCGCTTTCCGACCTGGGAGGCAGTGGCGGCGGTGCCGGTGGCGGAGCTGGAAGCGACCATTCAGCCCTCGCGTTTTCCGGAACTGAAAGCGCCGCGCATTCAGGAAGTGATCCGACGGATCATTGCCGATCATGGCGATACGGAAATGCGCTTTTTGGACGACATGACCACCGAAGCCGCGCAGGCTTACCTGATGTCGCTGCCCGGGGTGGGCTACAAGACCTCGACCTTCGTCCTGCTTTTTTCGCTGCGGCGCCCGGTACTGCCGGTGGATACCCACGTGCATCGGGTGTCCACCCGCACGGGCATTTTGCCGCCCAAGACTTCGCAGGAGAAAGCCCACGTGCTGCTGCTGACCATGCTACCGAAAGATCCGGACGAACTGCTCAATTTTCACAAACTGCTGTTCAAGCACGGGCAACAGGTCTGCACGTTCAGTTACCCGCGCTGCGAGGGGTGCATCCTGAAGGACATTTGTGCGTATTATAATCAACAGCGATCGGACCGGGCTTCCACTACTTGACTTCCTTCGGCTTTTGTCCCGTATTCACCAACCAGACGCCGGCGATGGTAACGGCCATGCCCAGCAGTTCCCAGATGGTCAGCACTTCGCCCAGAAATAGCCAGCCGAGCAGAATGGCCACGGTCGGATTGATGTAGGTGTAGAGGGAGGAAACCGTCGCGCTGAGGTGCTTCAGCACAAACATGTACAGGGTGAACGCCACTGCCGAGCCGATCAGGATCAGATAGAGGAGCGCCAACCAGCCGGTCAGCGTATGGTGTATGGTATGGGAGCTGTCGAGCAGGGCACTCAGCACGAAGCCCCCCAATCCGCCGGCCGTGATCTGCAGCCCTGCATTGAGCAGGGGGGATACGCCGGGGGAGTTCCAGCGTTTGGCCATCACGGTGCCCATCGACCAGGTAAAACAGGAGGCAAAACAACCGGCAATGCCCCAGCGGTACTCGGGCTTCAGGAAATCCTGCCAGCCGTGGCTGAAAATGACCGCCAGACCACCGAAGCCCAGCAGCACGCCCCCCAGCATGCGGCCGGTGATCCGCTCGCCGCTGCGCCAGATGAGGGAAATGAGGACTACGAACACCGGCGTGAGCGAGCCGATGAGGGAGGCCAGTCCCGTCGATACGTACTGCATACCCCAGGAGATGAATCCATTGCCGCCGGTGATGGTAAACAGCCCGGTGAGCAACTGCCGTCCGACGTAGCGGCGATTGAGTGGGGTGGGCATTGCCTCCGGCGTTGGGACTTGGGCGGCGTTCGCCTGACTGCGGGACCTTTGCCAGCGGCTATTCCCATACGCCAGCGCGAGCAGCAGTGCGCCGGCGATGGTCTGCCGAATGCCCACCAGCATATAAGGCGGAAAATCGCGGATGGCCAGTTTGATGCCAGTGT